>RFZT01000483.1 GCA_009920585.1 bacterium | reverse complement strand
GGTCAAGTCACCGGACACCAAAGCCAAGCTCGAAGAATCAGGCTTTCGCGTGACTGGTACAAGCCGCGAGGAGTTCGCCCACATCATAGCGGCCGATACTGAAGCTTGGGGTAGGGCCGTGGCAGCAACAGGCTTCAAGGCTGATTGAACCATTGCAAACAGGCAACGGATCTTGACCCATTAAAACTCGAAAGATTTGTCGTCGGATTTGGATCGGTTTTTGTCCGCTATTCTTTGAAACGAGCAGACTTTGTTTCATCACGTTGGATAGCCTGGGACGGGGTAGATCACTCTCGAGGCAGTAAGGCATTACTGCCCGAAATCAAAAATAAGCAGAGTGAATCGCCCCGGGTTTGGGACTGGCTTCAACTCTCGAGAAACTGGAGGCATGATGAAGACCAGCAAATTATCCCCTGAGTTGGGTGAGCGCGCCGTGCGTATGATTTTCGAGTCCCATGGTGACTAATCCGAAAAATCGCCGCATCCGTAATGCTTCGACGCTGTGCGATGCGACTGTCTCGCGCATTGTCGAGATGGCATGGGAAGACCGTACGAGTTTTGAGGCGATTGAGGCCCAGTTTGGCTTGAATGAGTCCGCTGTCATCGACTTGATGCGCAAGCACATGAAGCCATCCTCTTTCAGGATGTGGCGAAAGCGGGTCAGCGGGCGGCGTACGAAGCACGCCATCTTAAGCGGCAACGCATTTTTGCGTCATCGCGCCACCCACTCCCTCAGGTGAGGCGATCACCAGACCGCTCTGAATCGGCCAGAATTTGAAGTGACCCCAAGTAGTCGACCCGTCCTGATGTTTGCAAACCAAGGTGGGTGAGAGTTAGTCGCCTCTCGAAGCAGAGGGTCTTCATGCCCCCCGAGCACCGACTCTTGGGTGTATTTCACTTTACTGGTTCATGTAGGCCTCGGGCGCTGCCTTTCAATAACGGTTTAACAATGAAAACCTCGAATACCGAATCCTTAGTGTTTGCCTTTGTCGACATCGAAACAACTGGCTCCAATCCCGACCGAGACCGGATCACTGAAATTGGGATCAAAACGCTCGCCAAAGGACATGAGAGCGTTTGGGAGCGCTTGTTGGACCCCCAGACCTACATTCCGCAGAACATCCAAAGGCTGACTGGTATTACGCCGGGCATGGTGGAGGGAAAACCAAGATTTGATGAACTCGCGTTATCAATTAAGAATGAGCTTGAAGGAAAGATCTTTGTCGCCCACAACGCACGGTTTGACTATGGCTTCATCAAAGCATCATTCAAACGATTGGGTATGGATTTTCGGCCGAAGGTTCTGTGTACGGTCAAGCTCTCGCGACTGCTTTTTCCCCAGCAGGCCAGGCACAACTTGGACACCATCGTCGCCACACACGGCCTGACGATCAGTGCGCGACACCGAGCCCTGGGCGACGCAGATTTGTTGCTTCAATTTTGGCGTGTGTGTGAGAAAACTTTCGGCCAA
>RFZT01000482.1 GCA_009920585.1 bacterium | reverse complement strand
AGACCAGTCTCCACACGGCCGAGACGGCCATGCCCCCCTTTTCCGCTGCAAAGTCCAATTTCAAAGGGACAATGGTATCACACATTTCTTAGGATTGGGACACTCAATTCGATTTTGCGCCTTGTTTCGACTCATGAAAGGAGTTTCCAGAGAGGACATTCTCGATTCGCTGAATGATTAGCTGGATCGATTCGCGGTCTTGATTTCATCCTTCTGCCTAATTATTTACTGAACGACTGGTCCGCTCTGGACGACTTCCTTGAGGATGATTTCCGTTTCGAAAAATGGTTCCGATTTTCCTCCAGCCGTGGAACCGCCAGAGGGTGCGTCTGATTTTGCAACATCGCGCATGGCGCCCATGCCAGTCTCGGAAAATGTTTTTTCCTGAACCTCGTCTTTGATTTCCGTCTTGGTCGTGGTGCCCTTCAGAAAACGGCGAGTGGTACGGATGATGTCTTGAGTTTTGATCTCCATCGTGACTTCGCAAGATCCATCGGACTTATTGTATTTGATGCCAGTGGGAGAGGCTGCCTTAAGAACCTGGGAGAGGCTGGCGAGAATCTCGTCATGCTCAAGGGCGAAGTCGCGAACGGTGGTATTGCCATCGATCTTCACACCCATCATGCGACCGGCAAGGCGGCGGTAGGCATCCATCTCGGCGGCGCGCTTGGCCATGATCTTCTGGTGTCCCTCGGAGCCTGGAAGCGCCGCATTGCCCATCACGTCGATCACTTTGTCTTTCACTTCGCGGTTCGTTTTTGTGTTGTCAGCCGTGGTCACAATAGACCCATCTTCGAGGCGTTTCCCTTTGATGACACGGTTCAATGTGTCGATGACTTCGCGGATTTTTACAGCACGAACAACCTGTACGCGGCCGTCCGGCAGGTATTCGGGTTGCTCCGTCGTAATAGAGCCGACAAGCGTTGCCGATACGGCACCGGCGATCGCATCGTCGCCAGCAGCGAGATCCTGAACCGTGGTCTCGGAGTCAACTTGGAGCCCGTAGATACGCTCAGCAAGCAGGCGGTCGGCATCGAGCTCGGCAGCACGGGTCGCTTTGAGGCGCTCACGTCCGGCCTTCTGCCAAATCTCGGGAAGAACAGGACCGTCTTCTTCAGTGGGTTTGACGACGGCATAGGAAGCCGATGGAGTTAATAGGCCGGATACGGCTAGGATGGTAGGAACAAGGAGGAGACGATGGATGTATTTCATGACGGGGATGAAACTATGCAGTCATCAGATGCGCGTAAAGAGAGATTTCAATCAGCGGTCACATTACCCAGCTGAGTGGATGAAATAAGGGGGTGAGTGGAAATAATTCGAGGCCAACAATAACAATTTTCGGAATGCTTTTCTCTTCTCTCTGAGGAAAAAGATAAAATCCATCACAGTCTTTCATCCGAAAGAGTTCGAGGGATTTATTTGCATCAATGGGATTGGCAGGCTAATCGGAGGGGCCATCCACCTTCTTGCCTTGTTTAAAAAA
>RFZT01000481.1 GCA_009920585.1 bacterium | reverse complement strand
TCGAGGACGAAGAATTGCAGCGGCAGGCCGACTTGCTGCGCGGCGAGCCCGAGGCCCTCGGCTTCCTGCATGGTCTCAATCATGTCCACGGCGAGTTGACGGAGGCGGTCATCGATTTTTTCCACACGGGCACCGGGAGTGCGCAAAGCGGGATGGTCGAAGGTCGTTATTTCAAGAATCATGGCTGAGGATTATCGGGTTGAGTGAATGCGGGGACGTCCTTGAGGCCTGCGGCTTTCAGCGAGTCGAGGACCTTGACCACCACACCAAAGGGAGCCTCGCGGTCGGCTTGCAAGGCCACTGATCGGCCGGGGAATTTCTGTCGCGCCTGCGCCAGCATGGTGTGAAGATTTTCCAATGTGGCCGGATTGTCATCAATCGAAATCTCGGTGGCATTTTTCACGCGAAGTACGATGGGTTCCTTCTGCTCGGCAGCGGCGGTTTCAGCGGCCTTGGAGTCAGGCAGATTGATCTGCAATCGCGGTTGGCTCTTGCGGAAGTTCGTGGTGACGATGAAAAAAATCAGCAGGATCGCGAGAATATCGATCAGCGAAACGATGTTGATCGAGGGCGTGCGGCGCTTGCGTGTGTAAAATTGCATACAGGTCAGCGATGGGAAGCAGGTTGGTAGAGCTTAGCCAAAAGCTCGGCGGCGACGGACTCCATGGTGACAGCCTGCATCTCGATGCGGCGAAGAAAATAGCTATGGGCAATGAGGCTTGGAACAGCCACGGCCAGTCCAGCGATCGTTGTATTGAGGGCCTCAGAGATCCCACGGGCAACCACAACCGGATCCCCCGCCCCGCCGAGCGCAGCGAAGATCCCAACAAGACCGGAAAGCGTGCCGAGCAAACCGATGAGAGGTCCCGCTCCGGCCGTCATTTCAAGAATCATGAGGCCTTTTTCCATGCGGGCTAACTCGTGCCGGGCTCGGGTTTGTACGGCCTCGAGGTTTTCCGATTTCGGCCAGTTGAGATGGCTCAGGAGCGTGCCTAGGATGCGCGAGGTCGCGGACGGATGATCCTCCATCGCGTGATACAGGCTCTCGAGAGTGTCACCCGGCTTGAGCGCCTCGACCGCATCGACAACCTGAGACGGCAGAATCTGACTCTCACGAAGCTTCCATGCGCGAAGGAGCGCTGCGGTGAGGGAGAGGACCGAAAGCAATACCAACAGCACCATAAATGGGCCGCCTTTGATAAAAAATTCCGCAATGCCGGTGAGTATGGAGTCGGGTGTCATTAGTTACCAAGAATGCTAAACGAGTAATCAATTTCGATGCGACCGTTTTCGAGTACCGCTTCGACTTCTGGGGGAATCGGGGGGATTTCGGCCTGCACGATCGCGGAGAGGCTCACGGAGGCAAAACTCTCGTTGGAGGTGTTATTCAAAATTTGCGGAGCCTTCACCTTGCCGTTGGGAAGAATGGTGAAGCGGATATCGACCGTGCCAATGTTCAGAAGGCCCATCTGGGACTTCACGTAATAATACCAACGCGAC
>RFZT01000049.1 GCA_009920585.1 bacterium | reverse complement strand
TCCTCTTCATCGGCGATTCCATTACAGACATGAATCGCGGACGGTCCGCAGATCCAAACCACATACTGGGACACGGCTATGTATTCCTCATAGCCGCCAGGCAGGGCGCGGCGTTTCCGGAATTGCAACTGGACTTCGTAAACCGCGGCATCAGTGGCAATACGGTGCTCGATCTCGAGAAACGCTGGAAAGAGGACATGATTGACCTGAAACCAGATATGCTGAGCGTCCTTATCGGGGTCAATGACTACACCACCAAGATTCCGTTAGACCAGTATGAGCAGGTATATGACAAGCTCATTGGCGATGCGAGGGCCGCCAATCCAAACTTGAAGCTGGTGCTCTGCGCGCCTTTCCTGAAGCCAACGGGCCAGATAGACGATACGATGGTAAAGATACAGGAGATCGTCGCGAAACTCGCAAAAAAATACGGCGCTGCCCATGTGAAGCTCCAGCCTGTGATGGATGAGGCCGCCAAGCGGGCGCCAGCCGACTACTGGGTATGGGACAAAGTCCACCCGACCTATCGCGGACACCAGATCGTGGCCGACGAATGGGAGCGCGAGGTAGGCGCATTTTTCAAGGCAGACCCGAAAGCGACGGTAAAATGAACAAGAAAAAATGCCCCGCGCATTGTCTCTTTTCTCCCTGCTTGCCTGACCCTTTCCCAATCCAGCCAAAAACTTTAGCTCTCCTAATTTCCTAATAAAAAACATGAACCATCCCAATATTGATATGCCGCATCGTGCGTCGTTTTCAGTATTTAACCGCATCAGGCTGATTCTGCTGACGACTTTGGTGCTTTTCTTCAAACTTGAAACCGGCCGTGCTACAGATTCGGAATCCTTTTTTACTCCCGCAGGATCTGTCGCCAGCCCCGACAAAGCCGTGGTTTTTGAATTAGGCACATTGCCCGATGGTCATCTCGCATGGCGCGTGAATTGGCGGGGCACACAAGTCATTGCTCCTTCTCGCGCAGGGATTCTGCTGGACAAGATCAACACTGGCGCAAACGCCACCGTATCGGCCCCGAGCCTGCGTTCCTTCGTTGAGACTTTTTCCACCCGCCATCTCCAGAAATCCGTTTCTTTGGTGGGAACCGTGGCCGAATTTACGGTGAATATCCCGAGCGGCCCGGCTTGGACCTTCGAAGTCCGGCTCTTCAATCAAGGCGTGGCCTGGCGCATGCGTGTCCCCGGCAGCGGCAGTCGCCATGTCTCCGGGGAGAGCACCGATTTTGTGTTGCCGCCCGCGACGACCGTTTATGCCAATCCGAACACCATCTCCTATGAAGGCCTGCATGTGAAATCGGCGATCGAGGCACTTCAACTCCGCAATGATGCCGGCATGCCGATGACCTTTGAACTGCCCGGCGCACGGTTCGCTGCCCTCACCGAATCCAATGTCATGCACTACTCCGGCATGACGCTCGGCACCACCGACAGCAACCGCCTGATCGGTAAATTCCGTGATGACCCCACGGGCTGGGACATGGACGGCGATATCGATTCGCCGTGGCGCATCGTCCTGCTCGGCGAGAAACTCAATGAGCTCCTCCATGCCAGCGCCATTGTGGAAGCGGTTGCCCCGCCGCCCAACCCAGAACTCTTTCCGAATGGCTCAGCGACCGAATGGATCAAGCCCGGACGCTCGCTCTGGCAATGGTGGGCTTTCAACGATGCGGGCACCCATTGGTCGAAACAAAAGGAGTTTGTCGACAAAGCGGCAGAGCTGAAATGTGAATACTATCTCGTGGACGAGGGTTGGGAGCACGAACGCCAGGAGTGGTTCAAGCCGGGCAATCCTGATGGCGCTTGGGAAACACTCAAGGAACTTGCCGATTACGCCGCGCCAAAGGGCGTGCGCCTCTGGGTCTGGCGGGGCTGGCGTCCCGACACCGAAAAGCAATGGGGCGGTCTCGAAACTCCCGAGAAACGCACCGAATTCTTCCGCCGTTGCCGCGAGGCCGGAGTCGCCGGTGTAAAAATCGATTTCATGGAAAGTGAGAGCCATGAAAGGCTCGCGTTTTACGAAGCCTGCCTGCGCGCCGCTGCCAAGGAACGCATAATGGTTAATTTCCATGGTGCCAATAAACCGACCGGCGAAGCCCGCACCTGGCCCAACGAGATGACCCGCGAAGCCGTGAGAGGTCTTGAATACAATAAGTTCGGTAGCCTACCACCGGCGCACTACACCACGGTGCCGTTCACTCACCTGCTCGCCGGACATATTGATTTCACTCCCGCGACTCTGAATCCCGCCTTTTTCAAAGGCACCACTGCAGCCCTGCAACTGGCCAGCGCCGTGGTCTTCTCTTCTCCCGTCTTGAGCTGGGCCGATGACCCCGCGCTTTATCTGCAGAGCCCGGCCGTAGATGTCATCCGCGACATGCCGGTCGAATGGGACGAAACCCGCGTCCTCCCTCCGAGCGCGATCGGAGAAGTCGTCCTCATGGCCCGCCGCCATGGCCAGGAATGGTGGATTGCCGCGTTGAATGCAGGTATGGCCCGCCAATTCGAAGTCAACCTAGCGGCACTCGCCGGAAAAGAGGCCGTCATCGATACCTTTCTTGAGGGAAAAAAGCCGCACGAATTCGACATCACCCGCGACGCACCAATTCCCGAGTCCGGCTTGATTCATTTAGCGATCAAATCCGGCAGTGGCGCACTCATTCGGGTAAAGCCTGCCGCGCCGCCTCGTCTCGGCTCTCCAGCGTATTCTCCGCCCGTTCTAACAGCGGAGGCCATTCACCGCTACGTCGAGGAATTCAACCGTCTCGACCACACGCGTTTCGGCCAGGCGGTTTCCAACGAGGACGCGGCTCGCTGGATGGAGGACAATGTGCCGCGCTTCGATTGCCCGGACAAGGAGATGGAGGAAATCTATTACTTCCGCTGGTGGACCTTCCGCAAGCACATCAAGGAAACGCCGGATGGTTTCATCATCAGCGAGTTTCTGCCCAAGGTTTCATGGAGCGGCAAGCACAACGCTATCAATTGCCCGGCCGCCCACCATTACCGCGAGGGCCGCTGGATCCGCGAACCGAAGTATCTGGACGACTATTCGGTCTTCTGGTTCCGCAAGGGCGCCAACCCCCGCGACTACAGTTTTTGGGCTGCGGATTCGATCTATCAACGCGCGCTGGTTCTTGGTGATTTCACGCTTGCCGTCGATCTGCTGCCCGAGCTCGTCGCAAACTATCAGGAATGGGAAAAAAGCCGGCTGTGTCCAGACGGGCTATTCTGGCAGACTGATGACCGCGACGGCATGGAAGAGTCCATCGGCGGCAACGGTAAGCGCCCCACCATCAACAGTTACATGTATGGCGACGCCCGCGCCATTGCCGCCATAGCGCGCGTCGCCAACAAGCCCGACATTGAAAAGGAATACACCGCCAAGGCGGAAAAACTCCGCCATCTCGTGAACAAAATGCTGTGGGACAAGGAGGCGCTTTTTTACAAGACGCTGCCCTACTCGAAAGATGGCGACATCGTCACTGAGGAAACCAACTTCGTGGATGTGCGCGAGCTTCATGGTTTCACTCCATGGTATTTTCATCTTCCGGAACCGGATGGCGGGCGCGAGATCGCATGGAGACAGTTGATGGATGCCAAGGGTTTCAAAGCTCCATTCGGACCCACCACCGCGGAGCAGCGGCATCCGCGTTTCGCGGTTTCCTACAAAGGTCACGAATGCCTGTGGGACGGACCGAGCTGGCCGTTTGCCACCGCCATCACACTCACCGCGCTTGCCAACGTGCTCAACGATTACCCGCAGCAAGAAGTTTCCCGGGATGACTATTTCGAAACCCTCCGGACATATGCCAAATCCCACCGCCTCAAGCGGGACGATGGCTCCGTTGTCCCGTGGATCGACGAAAACCTCAACCCGTTCACCGGGGACTGGATTTCCCGCACGCGGCTCAAGTCATGGAATGCAAGCGGTTGGGCTCCTGCGAAAGGCGGCATCGAGCGTGGCAAGGACTACAACCACTCGACTTTCTGCGATCTGATTATCACCGGCCTCATTGGCCTGCGTCCGCGCGCCGATGACATGGTCGAGGTCAACCCGCTTGTGCCGGATGGCGCATGGGATTTTTTCTGCCTCGACCGGGTTCCTTACCATGGCCGTATGCTGACAATCCTCTACGACCGCAGCGGCAAGAAATATGGCAAGGGAGCGGGGTTGCGCATCCTCTCGGATGGAAAGGAAATCGGCCACTCTCCCACCTTAGGACGGGTGGTCGCCCCGCTTACCGAGTTAAAGTAATAAATTAACAGAGAGATATTTATGATAAAAATTCCAAAGTGGTCAGGCATGAATGGCGGGAAGTAAAAAATGTGAATATGTGGGACTGACCCCCCTTCCTCAAAAATCATTTTAAACCAATCTTATGCAACAAAAACTCCTCGCCATCCTGTTTGCCACCAGCGTATCCGCTCTGGCGACCGATCCCACAACGACGCTCTGGTTTGATAAACCGGCGGCGAGCTTTCACGAGTCGCTTCCGCTCGGCAACGGGCGCGTCGGCGCGATGGTCTTCGGTGGGGTGGACGAAGAGCGGATCGTGCTCAACGAAAGTTCGGTCTGGTCGGGTTCGCCGGATGACGACAACCGGGAGGGAGCCCACGCCGCGTTGCCGGAGATCCGCCGCCTGCTCGCCGAGGGCAAAAACCGCGAGGCCGAGGCGTTGGTCAACCAGACCTTCACCTGCAAAGGCCCTGGTTCGGGGGGCGGCAGGGGTGCTAATGTGCCGTTTGGTTGCTACCAAGTGCTCGGCAATCTGCGGCTCAAATTCCAGGACCCGACTCCGGAAGGCGCTATCGGCGCGAATGCCACGGCGCCGTCCGTCGGGAACTACACGCGAACCCTCGATTTGCGCTCGGGCGAGGGGATCGTTTCCTATCAAAAAAACGGCCGAGCTTTCACCCGCGAGCATTTTATTTCCGCACCCGACGAGGTGTTTGTCTCGCGCCTCAGTGGCCCGGTTTCCGTGACCCTATCGCTGGACCGCCCCGAGCGATTTCAGACCACGGCGGTGAATGACAACGAACTGCTGATGACTGGCACGCTGAACGACGGGCGTGGCGGAAAGGGCATCACCTATGCCGGGCGTTTGCGCGTGGTGGCGCGCGGTGGATCGGTGAAGGCGGAGGGCAACAACCTCGTGGTTACCGATGCCGAGGAGGTGATCCTGTTTTTCGCCGCTGCCACCGACTACCGAGGCTTTGCTGGTCGGCAGTTGAGCGACCCGCTCGCGGCGACGACGGCGGATCTCGATAAGGCGGCCGCCAAATCCTTCGCGGATTTGCGGGCCGCGCAGAGAGCGGACCACCAGAAATGGTTCGACCGGGTCGAGCTTCACCTGCCAGCGACCGCGAACAGCGCCTTGCCCACCGATGCGCGCCTGGCGGGCTTTGCCAAGGGGGACCCGGATCCCGCTTTAGCCGCGCTCTATTTCAACTTCGGCCGGTATCTCTTGATTTGTTCCTCCCGCCCCGGCGGCTTGCCTGCGAATCTGCAGGGCATCTGGGCCGAGGAAATCCAGACGCCATGGAACGGCGACTGGCACCTGAACATCAATGTGCAGATGAACTACTGGCCCGCCTTGGTTTGCAACCTGCCGGAATTGCAGGAGCCGCTGAACAAGCTCATCGCCTCGCTGGTCGAGCCGGGGAGCAAGACGGCCAAGGCGTATTATAACTCGCGAGGCTGGGTGGCGCACATGATGACGAATCCCTGGGGCTTCACCGCTCCGGGGGAAAGCGCCGTATGGGGAGCCTCCAGCGGATCGGCATGGATGTGCGGGCATCTGTGGGATCAATACGCGTTCACCCTCGACCGTGAGCATTTGAAGTGGGCTTATCCGATCATGAAGGGGAGTGCGGAGTTCTACCTCGACAACCTCTGGGAGGACCCGAAGAGCAAATGGCTGGTGACCGGTCCCTCGAACTCGCCTGAAAACGCATTCAAGCTTGCGAATCGAGTCAAAGCCCATGTGTGCATGGGCCCGACCATGGACATGCAACAACTGCGTGAGTTGTTCGGGAACACCGCTCACACCGCTGAAATCCTCGGGGTCGATGGCGAGTTTCAGACCGAACTGAAGGAAAAGAGTGCCCGCCTTGCGCCGAATCAAATCGGCCCGGATGGACGCTTGCAGGAATGGCTGGAACCGTATGCCGAACCCGAGCCGAACCACCGGCACTGTTCGCCGATGTATGGGCTGCATCCCTATAATGAAATCACACCGCGCGGCACGCCGGAGCTCGCGGAAGCCTGCAGGAAATTCCTCGAGGCCCGCGGCGACGATGGCACAGGCTGGTCGCTGGCATGGAAAATCAACTTCTGGGCGCGTCTTGGCGACGGCGAGCGCGCCTACAAGTTGCTCAAGATGCTCTTGCGCCCTGTGGAGGGCAGCTCTGCGTCGGGCAGGTGGGGAGGCTCGTCGGCAAATCTGTTCGATTCCTGTCCGCCGTTCCAGATCGACGGCAATTTCGGTGGCTGCGCCGGCATAGCGGAGATGCTTCTGCAATCGCACGCCGGCGAGATCGAACTCCTGCCCGCCCTGCCCAAAGCCTGGCCCCAGGGCAAAGTCACCGGCCTGCGCGCCCGCGGTGGCTACACCGTGGATATCGAATGGAAGGATGGCAAAGTCGTTGGGGCGAATCTTCTCAACCTCAACGGCAACCCCTGCATCGTCAAAATCAACGGCGCAACCAAGTCCATCCGCTCCGCCAAAGGCGAAACAACGAAGCTCCTTTAATCCAATCCCCAAAAAACCGTCATACTGTGAAGAAAAACCTCCTCGCCCTCACTGCCCTCTTGCTGGGGCCGCTGGCCTCGCTGCATGTTTCCGCCGCGCCGGCCACGACTCCTCCCAAAGCCTTCGGCCCGGTGCCTACCGACCGCCAGATGCGCTGGCATGAACTGGAATTGTATGCGTTTGTCCACTTCACCGTGAACACATTTACGGATCGCGAGTGGGGTTTCGGCGATGAAAATCCGGCGATCTTCAACCCCACGGCGTTCGACGCCGACCAGATTGCCGCAGCAGCCAAGGCCGGCGGCATGAAAGGGCTCATCTTCGTGGCCAAGCACCATGACGGCCTCTGCCTGTGGCCTACCAAAAGCACGGCCCACAACATTTCCGCCACGCCATACAAAAACGGCAAGGGCGATATGGTGAAGGAAATGGCCGAAGCCTGCAAAAAAGCGGGTCTCAAATTCGCCGTCTATGTTTCCCCATGGGATCGCAATCATGCCGAATACGGCAGCCCCGGCTATGTCACCACCTTTCACCAGCAGATCGACGAAGTAACCACCCAATACGGCCCGATTTTTGAAATGTGGTTCGACGGTGCCAATGGAGGTGACGGCTATTACGGAGGCAAGGGCGGACGCCATCAAATCGACCAGAACACCTACTACCGCTGGAAGGAAGTTCATGCCATCATCCGTAAAAATCAACCGGACTGCGCCATCTGGGGTGGGAATTACAACGAGGGTGGTATCACCCACTATGGCGATTGCCGCTGGGGTGGCTCCGAGGCGGGGCATGTGAACGATCCTTGTTGGCCCACCGTCTCATCGAAAAAAAATCAGATGACTCATTCCGAGATTGCCCGAGGCGATCGCCAGGGCGATGTCTGGTGCCCGGCCGAAGGAGATGTTTCCATCAGGCCCGGCTGGTTCTGGCACGAGAAGGAAAACAGCCGCGTCAAGTCACCGGAGAAATTGATGAACATCTATTTGGAATGCGTCGGCCGCGGAGCCAATCTCATCGTGAACATTCCGCCCGACCGCCGCGGCCTTGTTCATGAAAACGATGTCTCAAGCATGACCGGATTCGGCAAGCACCTGCAGGCCACCTTCGCCACCCGACTCGAACAAGGAGCGACCTGCACCGCATCCCACACGCGTGGCAATGATGCTTCCTATGGACCCGCAAACCTGCTCGATGCGGATCGGTGGAGCGCCTGGATCACCGATGATGATGTGCTGACTCCCGAGGTGACATTCACTCTACCGGAAGCCCGGACATTTAATCTGATCCGACTCCGTGAAGACATCCGCCTCGGCCAGCGCATCGATGGCGTGGCGGTGGATGCCATGGTGGATGGCATGTGGAAGGAACTCGCCACCGCGTCCAATGTCGGGGCCATTCGCCTGCTGCGGGTGCCGCAAACGACCGCCACCCAGGTCCGCGTTCGCATCACAAAATCCGCCGCGTGCCCGGCTCTCTCCGATTTCGGACTCTTCTTGGAACCCAAGTTCGAGACTTGGATTCCGCCCATTGGCGCCGCCCCCAAAGTGGCGAGCACCATCAAGACCAAGGGCGGATGGAAAGTGGTCTCGGCCTCGGTTGGCGAAGCAGGTGCAGCCATCGACGGTAATCCCGCTACCTTCTGGAACACCCATCCCACCGGAAAGGAACACACGCTTCCGCAGGATTTTGTCGTCGACATGGGATCCGAGAAAACCCTCAAGGGATTCACCTACCTTCCGCGCCAGGATAAGTTCACGCACGGCATGGTGGACCAATATACTTTTCAAATATCCCTCGACGGAAAAACCTGGATCACCGCTGCTGAAGGCGAATTCGGCAACCTCCGCGCCAACCCGATCGAACAATCCGTTTCCTTCGCCCCGGCCAAGGCCCGTTACTTCAAATTCATCGCCCGCCATTGCCTCGAAATGAACCACGCCATCGTCCCCGAAATCGGCGTAATCGAATGAACCGACCAAGTCCTTTAACCCAATTCACTAAATCATATGAAAGCAAAAGAAAAAACCATGAAAAAAACACTCCTCACCCTCTTTGCTCTGCTTGTTGCCGCCGGCCTGCGGGCGCATGGCTCCGCTGTGCCGGATGCCGCGGATTCGGAAGCCGTCCGCAGCGCGCTGGCCGACCCGGCGGCGGCGAAGCTGGCCCGCCCGACGCCCGGGCAAATCGAATGGGCGGACATGGAACTCGAAATGTTTATCCACCTCGGTCCCAGCACTTGGCAGGGGAGGGAATACGATGACCATTCCACACCGCTGAAAGACATGATTCTTCCCAAGTTGGATGTCAACCAATGGTGTGAGGCCGCCAAGGCATTCGGCGCAAAGCAGGTCGTAATGGTCACCAAGCATACCGGAGGTTTCTGTTGGTGGCCGACGGAAACAACGGATTACTGCGTCCGCAACATCCCGTGGAAGAACGGCAAAGGCAACCTTGTGGAAGAGGTGGCGACCACACTCCGCAGGAACGGGCTCAAAATGGGCGTTTATGTCTATTCCGACGATCCCAGTTATGCCAAAGGGATAGGACGCGGAGGACGCACCGATGATCCCGCCAAACAGGAAGAATGGAACGCCAAGCTCCGCCAACAGTGGACCGAAGTCCTGACACTTTGCGGACCAGATCTCGTTCACGAAGTATGGTTCGATGGCGGCTGTATCGTGCCTCTTATCGACATTATCAACAAACTGGCGCCCAAGGCCCAGATCTTCGCCGGGCCGCATGAAACGGTGCGGTGGCCTGGCACGGAATCGGGCAAGCTGCCCTATCCCTGCTGGAGCAGCGTGCCTTCGAATCTGAGTTCCGCGGGGGGAGGCGATTTTGCCGCAACAGGCGACCCCGATGGCGGCAAGTGGTGCCCGCCGGAATGCGATACGGTTCTTTACGGCCGCGGTGGCCACAAGTGGTTTTGGTCTGCGGATAATGAAAAGCTCCGCCGCTCGTTGGACGACTTGATGGATATTTATCTCAAGTCGGTCGGTCGCGGTGGAGTCCTTCTGCTCAACTCCACACCCAATACCGCTGGGCGTATCCCGGAAGGCGATATGAAAGCGTATGAAGCATTCGGAGCGGAAATCAAACGTCGTTTCGGCTCTCCGTTGGCAAAAACCCAGGGGGTTGGCGATACGCTCGAACTGGATCTTGGTGGATTCAGGAATGTCAACCAGTCGTGGATCATGGAAGATCTTCGCGGCGGTCACCGCATCCGCGCCTATGTGCTCGAAGGCCGCGGAGAGGATGGTCGCTGGCTGGCGCTGGCCGAAGGGATATCGGTCGGACACAAGAAGATTGATGTCTTCCCGGCTGCGATTGTGGACCGGCTGCGCCTGCGGATTACGAAGAATGTTGGTATGCCCGTGATCCGCGAACTCGCGGTCTTTTACGCTGACGGGATCAAGGTCGGGAAGGGTTCCCACGCACATCGCAAGGATCCGGCCATCTCGTGTGGACGATGGGACCAGGGTGCGGAGGCAGTGAAACTCAATCTCACGCCGCATATCCTGATTCCGGCGACCTATCAGGTGTCGCTGCCTCCATCGGTGAAAGTCGTTTCGGCGAAGCTATGGTTCAATGGTTCCGAGCTTCCGCCTGCTGACTGCAAGATTGAGGGAGCCTCCGTCATCATTCGCCAGACCCAGCAGGTGACGAACCAGACCCAGACCGATTTGGAGCTCAGCTTCGCTCCCAATGCAACGGCAGGTGAGGCCACGATCCGGATGATTTCCGAACACTGATAGAACCAACTCCATTCCATGAAACTCCCGCTCATCTTCACAGCCTTCGGCTTGGCCTCCGCGCCGTCCCTCGTCGCGCAGTCATCCACCCCCTTTCCCCCGTCTTCGGTCCTCACATGAGCTTCCCCAAAAGCAAATCCTTAACAACATAGAAACAACTATCAGAACCATGAATAAAAACACCACGCACCACCTAACAGTCAGTCCATCGTTGACCATCTGCCAAGCCATCAAGACGGTGGTCCTTGCCCTCACCCTCACTCTGGTTCCCACTATGCAAGCCGAGGATTGGAAGGAAACCCTGCAATCGTCACTGCCTCTGCTCGGGCACAGGAACTGGATCGTGATCGCCGATTCCGCCTACCCCTTGCAGGTGAGTCCCGGAGTCAAGACGATCGATACCGGCGCGACGCAGGAAGAAGTGACCGCGGTCGTGCTTCAGGCACTGGCCGGAACCAAGCATGTCAAACCGACCATCTATGTGGATCGCGAACTCGAATATGTCCCCGAGAATGACGCTCCCGGCATCTCAGCCTACCGTGACAAGCTCGCCAAGCTGCTCACAGGATCTGACATCTCCAAACTTCCGCATGAACAAATCATCGCGAAACTCGACGAAGCTGGGAAGACCTTCCACGTCCTCCTGCTGAAGACAAAGATGACGCTTCCCTACACCTCGGTCTTCCTTCAACTCGAGTGCGGTTACTGGAATGCCGCATCCGAAAAGCGCCTCCGCGCCCTTGTCCCCGCGCTCGAGACATCCACTCTGAAACCGTGAATCGATCTCGTTTCGCTTTTCATACCACCAAGCTCCTTTAACCCAATCCCAAAAAACCAGCATTCTGTGAAAACAAAAACACTCCTCAC
>RFZT01000480.1 GCA_009920585.1 bacterium | reverse complement strand
GTCAGGTACTTTTACTATAAATCTACCATCAGCATCCGGAATAGAGGGTAAAATATACATTATCAAGAATAGTGGCGCGGGCACTATAACTGTTGATGCTAATGGATCCCAGACTATAGACGGAGCACTTACCAAATTACTTTTACAATACGATAGCTTACCTATTCAGAGCACAGGATCTGGCTGGATTATTTTTGCAGAAGGAAAATCAGGTTCATCGGGTACATCAGGAACAAGTGGTTCAAGTGGTTCAGCCGGAACTTCGGGAACAAGCGGTTCGTCGGGATCAGCAGGAACTAGCGGAACATCAGGAACTAGCGGTTCAAGTGGTTCAGCAGGAACTAGCGGAACATCAGGAACATCAGGAACTAGCGGTTCAGCCGGAACTTCAGGAACAAGCGGTTCGTCAGGATCAGCAGGAACTAGCGGAACATCAGGAACATCAGGAACATCGGGATCTTCTGGATCTGCAGGAACAAGTGGAACTTCTGGATCCTCTGGATCAGCGGGTACCTCTGGATCGAGTGGCTCAGCAGGATCTGCTGGAACCAGCGGTCAATCGGGATCTGCAATAGATGATACCTGGACTTTCGGAACCCCGGTAACCGGTACTAAAATGTACAGCAGTAACGGAAATTTTGATGCATCAACTACATATTTAGATATAGCAGAAATAGCACTTACCTCCGTTGATTATGCTATACCATTTTCCGCAGTTGGCTCTGGTACATTAATACAGTTACAGAATACAAGCTCTACCAATAATACTTTTTATAGGGTATCTGCTAATCCTACAGATAATGGAATATACTGGAGATTTCCTGTAATCTATTCGTACGGATCTACGTGGACGCCTACCGCAGGAAATGATATATTAGTTGAAATGCTTGTCTCTGGAAGAGCAGGATCTTCAGGAACTAGTGGATCGAGCGGAACTTCAGGAACTAGTGGTACGTCAGGTACTTCTGGATCTTCAGGAACATCAGGATCTAACGGATCTTCTGGAACATCGGGAACTAGCGGATCGAGCGGAACCTCTGGAACTAGTGGAACCTCAGGTACAAGCGGTACGTCAGGTACTTCTGGATCATCGGGAACATCGGGATCTAACGGATCTTCAGGATCAGCAGGAACTAGCGGAACCTCAGGAACTAGTGGCACATCAGGAACTAGCGGTACATCAGGAACTTCAGGATCAGCAGGTACTTCAGGAACTAGTGGTACATCAGGAACTTCAGGATCAGCAGGTACTTCAGGAACTAGTGGTACATCAGGAACTTCAGGAACTAGTGGTACATCAGGTACTTCAGGAACTAGTGGAACTTCAGGATCAGCAGGAACTAGTGGAACTTCAGGAACTAGTGGTACATCAGGTACTTCAGGAACTTCAGGATCAGCAGGATCAGCAGGGACTAGTGGTACATCAGGTACTTCAGGATCAGCAGGAACTTCAGGAACTAGTGGAACTTCAGGAACTAGTGGTACATCAGGTACTTCAGGA
>RFZT01000479.1 GCA_009920585.1 bacterium | reverse complement strand
GCGCTGCAAAGTCCAATTTCAAAGGGACGATGGTATGATGCTGCTATTATTTTCATGGTTTAAATTCTCTCGTTGCTATTGCTGCGTCACTGGTTGGGACGGGAAGGCAAAGGCCGGCCAGGCGTCTTTGTCCTTGAGGTTCGGAATGGCGATATCGCACCAGCCCATGCGGACAAATTTCGGCTCGGGGATCGACTCGGCGGAGACAAGCACGGTGTTCCCCTGGAGTTCGGCCTGTGCGGGGACAAAGGAGACACCATCGCTCGAAAGCTCGAAGCACGATGGCGCCTGACCATCGGTGGTGGTCAAGCCGTTCAAAATGCCGCTGAAGGAAACGACGACCTTCGATCCCTCACGGGTGGCGGATTGGAAGCGCGGGGCGGATGCAACCACTCCCGCCTTTTGATACTGGTTTTTGAGAGCCACGGCGGCGAGACGCTCCCCCACGACTCGCTTGTGGATAGGATGGATATTCTTGATATCGATATTCGTGTCATGGATAGGAACCACGGCGACTCCGGGGATCGTTTCGGCAGCCTTGTATTGAGCCGCCCAAATCATATCCGCAAGAAGACTCGCGCTGGTGGGAGGCTTGCCTTGGGAGATGTCGGAAGACACATAGTCGTAGGGGGCGATTTGCACCATCAGCAGCGGCATATCCTTCACGCGGAAAACCTGTGACCATCCTGCTGAGAGGGCTTGGAGTTTCTTGAGGTAGTCTTGCGAACCCCGATTGGATTCACCCTGATACCAGATCGTGCCTTGAACCGCGTAGGGAGCAAGGGGGGCAACCATGGCGTTGTAGATGAAATTTTCCGCATTGCCGTAGGGATTATTGGGGGCATCGAAAGCCATCTTAAGGCCTTTTTGGGCGACTTGGGAGGCCTCTTCGAGCGAGGCCTTGACTGAATCGATCTGCTTGGCGGTTCGTTGGCCTCTTCTGGCCGCCCGGTGGTCACTGAGGTTTGGGGCCGCTTGGGAGGCCTCCTCGATAGAGGCCATGGCTATAGCGATCTGCTTGGCGGCTTCTTGGGTGCTTCTGGATACGCTGAGATCGGGTTCTTTGAAAGGCAACCCAACAGCCTGATACCCCTCGGGAGCCAGGAAGGGTTCAATCTTTTGACCACCCCAGTTCACATCGAGAATCGCCACGGGAATCCCGAGCGACTTGGCCAACTCCAGCGCGAAGAAAAAGCCGACCGCTGAGACGCTGTTTGGCCCGGCGACCATCTGCGCGGCATCTTTCCAAACGCCCGGTGTGTCATCCATCGGGATTCCCGCCTTGAGGTTCTTGTGGACATGGAAGGCACGGATGAGGGAATTTTCTTTCTGGCTTTCGGCAAATTCCCGCTCGGCCGGATCAATTTGGTGGAATGTCCAATCCATGTTCGACTGGCCCGCAGCGATCCAGACCTCACCCACGAGAATGTTCTCGAGGAGAATCTTGTTTTTTCCGGAAATCGTCATGCTTCGAGGCGTGGCGGACGCCTCCAGCGGATCGAGATC
>RFZT01000478.1 GCA_009920585.1 bacterium | reverse complement strand
ACCTACTCCTCTATTGCAAACCTGAATGAAAATGCACACTGACCCGGTTCCCCTCCGCGTCACCGCGTCTCCGCGTGAGATCTGGTTGCTTAAAACTTAAAACTATCTCTGCCCCCCGCTTTAAAAAACAACTTGAAAGATTGAGTTATTTTACTCATTTTAGTGAGATAATTTATGAAACGTGAAATTTTGTTTGCGAGCTTGGCTCAGCGACTATCTGAAAAGAGGCGGTTTATACAAATTCTAGCTGGCCCACGACAGGTTGGAAAAACCACTCTAGCGAGTCAGGTTTTGGAATCTTATCCGCATCCCTCACACTACGCATCGGCGGATGACCCCACAATCAAGGAAAGGGATTGGGTTTACCAGCAATGGGATTTGGCTCGCTACAAAGCAAAAACCGGTCCAGCGCTTCTGGTTTTTGACGAAATTCAAAAAATCCCTGGCTGGTCGGAGGCTGTGAAAAGTTTGTGGGACTCTGATACTATGGCGGAAAGTCAATTGCAGGTGCTCCTGCTCGGCTCCTCACCGTTACTGATTAGCTCAGGACTTACGGAGAGCCTTGCGGGGCGCTTCGAACAGATTGCCGCGACACACTGGTCGTTCGCTGAAATGCGGGAAGCTTTTGGCTGGGATTTGGAGACATTTATTTTTTATGGTGGATATCCGGGAGCAGCGGAGTTGATCGGGGAACCGGAACGATGGCGGCGCTATGTCAACGAATCGCTTATTGAAACGAGCCTTTCACGCGACATTCTCCTGATGACGCGGGTGGACAAACCCGCATTGCTTCGGCGCGTGTTCCAGCTGGCCTGCGACTACTCGGGACAACTGCTCTCGTATCAAAAAATGCTCGGCCAACTTCTCGATGCGGGCAACACGGTTACGCTGGCGCATTACCTCGATTTATTGAAAGGGGCCGGCATGGTGGCTGGGCTACAGAAGTTTAGTGGCACAAAAGTTCGGCAAAGGGGATCAAGCCCGAAACTCCAGGTGCTCAACACCGCGCTGATGAGCGCCACGCATGTCGCTGGCTTTGAACAAACCCGAACTGACGGAACACGCTGGGGACGCCTAGTGGAATCTGCCGTCGGCGCACATCTTCTCAACTCCACTGCGGGCTCCGATGTGGAAATCACCTACTGGAGGGAGGGCGGCATGGAAGTGGATTTCGTGATCCAGCGCGGGACGAGTATCGTGGCGCTGGAAGTCAAAAGCGGAGCGCCTCGCCACGCGCGCAGCGGCTTGGCAGCCTTCCGAAAGGAATTCGCCCCCCGCTCTGCCATGCTGGTCGGTGAAGGCGGTATGCCTCTGCATGAATTTTTCACCTCAGATCCCAAAGACTGGCTTTGAACGATAATCAACTTCGCTTCGCAGCTTTGCACGTTGACTCGCCCCCCCTGTGTCTCAGGTTTGCCTCGTTACTGCGCTACGCTCCGGTTGCCCGCCCTGGGCTACACATTTGACTCGTTCGCTCCCGCTCAGCTCGCCCTTCGGGCCAACCTTCGGTTAGT
>RFZT01000477.1 GCA_009920585.1 bacterium | reverse complement strand
AGAGCGAGCTTGCCTCGCTCAAAAAGAGCGAGCTTGCCTCGCTCAAAAAGAGCGAGCTTGCCTCGCCCAAAAAATTGAAAAAATCCAGAGATTCCCTCAAAAAATTAGAGGGGGAGGCTGGTGCTGCCAAAAGCCGCCTTGTTGATCTGCTCAAGTCCTACGATGAAAAAACACGCGCTTTTTGGCATGACGTTGCTCCTTCTTTTGAAAAGTATTTGGACACTCCAAAAAAAGATTTTTCAGAGGTCGTTTTGAAAAATACATTAAGCGGGGACACCATCACCCTTATCAAAGATACTCCCATCCCCGATCCCAATTCTGTCGGTGTGTTTTTTGACATCATCAATAATGAACACATTAGACGCAAAAAAGGTGAGGAGTTCACTCTCAAGCCCGATGAGAAAACCAAGTTCAAATTGATTGATATTTCTTCCACGGAGGCCAAGATACAAGACGTCGCCACCGGAACCACCTCCACTTTGTCGAAATCCTCCAGCCCAGCACCCTGAATCTCATGACCAGCTCTCACGCAAGGCTTATCGTTTTAGCGGTCTCAGCCGCACTCATTAGCCCGCTCTCCGCACAGTATCCAGGCGTTCAAGGCACGGTCGAGCGGCAGATCCAGACTCTGGAGCAGAAAAAAACTTACGCCGCGAGTCTCGTATCCAAAGCCGATGCGCAAATGAAGGATGATGACTATGAATCGGCATTCTCACTTTATAAAAGTGCTGTGGACATCCTTCCTCGTGGGGGTTCGGCGTTGGAGGTGACCCGCCAAGCCGCCTTGGATGGCTTTTGCGCAGCCGCTGTCAAGTTGGCCAAGCAACGCGTTTCCGAAGGTCGCTATGCTGACGCCCGCACCACCGTCGATGTTGTTCTCGAAGAGCGTTACAATCCGAATTACGGACCGGCACTCTCCCTTCGCAGCCAACTTCTCGATCCGCAGGGGTTCGTGGACCGTGGCACACTCACGCCTCAACACGTCGAACGCTCCGAAGAAGTCAAAAAACTGCTCATTGAGGGCCAGGGATTTTTTGACTCCGGTCGATACGATCTCGCTTTCAAACGTTGTGAACAAGCGCTTAATATTGACAAATACAATATCGCCGCTCGGCGATTGATGGAACAAATCAACGTGGCCCGACAACAGTATGCCGAAGCAGCCTATAACGACACCCGTGGCGATTTGCTGGCCAAAGTCTCAAAAGCGTGGGAGTTGCCTGTCAAAAAATTCACCAATGAGGCGACCAGCATTGTCGAGCAACCTGAGATTGCCGCACGCAGCACCCAAGGCATCACGGATAAATTAGATTCCATCAAAATTCCGCGAATTGATTTCACCGATTCCTCGATTCGGGAAGCCCTGGATTTCATCAAGAAACGGGCTCGCGATTTGGATGATTCAGAAAAAGATCCCGGTAAAAAAGGCGTCAATATCGTCCTCAAGCTTCCTCCCGACGCGGATGCTTCGGCTTATCCGATCACACTCGCGCTGGACGATGTTCCCTTGCGCGCAGC
>RFZT01000476.1 GCA_009920585.1 bacterium | reverse complement strand
AAAAGCTACTCGCTCGAGCGCCAGTCAGGCGAAGGCTTTGGCGACTACTGTAACAGAGTCGTCCTTCCCGCCGATGCCACTTTTCATAGCGTAGGATCGCAGGTTGCTGCTTAAAAAGAGTTACTCAGACTGTGCTTTAAAGCCGAGTTGGCCCCATAAAAGGAAACGATTTCATTTTATGGCAGCTCCCTTTTCAATGCCTGACTTGGCGCAGACCAGCGGCGTAGGCGTTGAAAACGAGTTGTATTTCATCTCGTACACGGCGGAATGTATTTCGGATTTCTTCTTCCGTTCCCGTGGCGTGGGCGGGGTCGTCGAAACCCCAGTGGTAGCGGTGCACTTGCCCTGGAAACATTGGGCAGGCTTGGTCGGCTTTGCCGCAGACGGTGATGACGGTATTGATTTTTCTCTCCAAAAAATCATTCATGTGTTTCGAGGTGTGGGCGGAAATATCGATCCCGATTTCGGCCATGGTTGCGATGGCTTGAGGGTGTACATATCCCGCTGGATTTGATCCCGCACTGTGTACTTCAATGATATCTCCGGCTGCGGCGCGGAGGATGCCCTCAGCCATGTGGCTGCGGCAGGAGTTGCCCGTGCAAAGGATGAGGATGGATGGTTTGTTCATGGATTTTTGGAAAGGGTTTTCTGATACCAGTCTCGGGAACGCACGCAGGCCCTGCAGACAGAGAGCATGACGGGTACTTCCACAAGGACGCCGACCACCGTTGCTAGTGCGGCGGGAGAAGCCGGACCGAAGAGCGTGATGGCGACTGCAACGGCCAATTCAAAGAAATTACTAGCTCCAATGAGCGCACCCGGAGTCGCGACATCATGCCGGATTTGGAACCGCTTCATGAGGGCGTAGGTGAGTCCGGAATTGAAATAAACTTGAATCAAAATCGGCACCGCCAGCAGCAGCACGGCCGTCCAATTTTGGATGATATTCTCGGCCTGGAATGCAAATATCAAGGTGAGCGTGGAAAGGAGAGCGAGAATGGTCACGGGGCGAAATCGGGGGAGAAACCGCATCTCAAACCACTCGCTACCGAAGCCTCGAATCAAGGCCACGCGGCTCACCCAGCCCGCCGTGAGGGGGATGACGATAAAGGCAACCACCGAGGTGAGAAGGACTCCGCTTGGAACGAAAACGCCCGCAACGCCGGCGAGCAACATCACGATGGGAGCAAAGGCAAAAATCATGATCAGGTCGTTGATGGCGACTTGGGCGAGCGTGTAGGGGCCATCGCCATCGGTGAGGTAGCTCCAGACGAAGACCATCGCCGTGCAGGGAGCGGCGGCGAGGATGATCAAGCCGACGACGTAGTTTTTAGCCGATTCCGCATCGATCCAGCCGAGCGCATTGCTGAAGAGGGTCGTGATGAAGAGCCATCCCAGCGCAGCCATGCTCAGCGGCTTCACGATCCAATTCACAAATAGCGTAATAAATAATCCGCCAGGCTTGGCAAAAACGCCACGGATTCCGCCAAAGTCGATCTTCAGCATCATGGGATAAATC
>RFZT01000475.1 GCA_009920585.1 bacterium | reverse complement strand
TCCCGCGTCCGTTCATGCGGGCAAAAATATCAGGATCTAACGCATCAAGACTCACTGTGACTCGGTGCAGGCCGGCCTCCGCGAGTCCAGATGCAAAGGTTGGTAAGAGCAGACCATTTGTGGTCAAGGCTAGGTCCTCGATTTCTGAAAACCTTTTCAAAGAGCCGAGAAAATTCACTACGCCGCGACGCACAAGCGGCTCCCCGCCTGTGAGTCGGATTTTTCTGACTCCGCAGCGAACGAATGCGCCGATGAGCCTCTCCAATTCTTCAAGCCGGATGAGCTGGTCTTTTTGAAGAAACGCATGCGCTTGATCAAAAATCTCAGTGGGCATGCAATAGGTGCACCGGAGGTTGCACTGATCGGTGAGCGAGACGCGGAGGTCTCTCAGCGGGCGGGCCAGAAGGTCTTTGAGAATCGGCTGGTCTGGGAATGTTGTAGAATTGTTGTTCAAACGAAGTGTTCCAAAGGCTAAATGTGCCAGAAACGCATGAAAACACTAATCACCCCAGCCGAGGCGGAAGACAGAATTTATCGTCTTCGAGAGGGATTTCCCTGTGAGGATTTGCCGCTGTTTGAGGCGGCAGGCCGGATTTTGCGCGAGGAAATTCGCGCGGATCAGGACTTCCCGCCATTTGACCGGGTGATGATGGATGGCCTCGCTGTGAGGTTTTCCGATTTTCAAGCAGGTCATCGCGCCTTTGAGATCACAGGAATGGCCCCCGCCGGGCAGCCTTCGACATTGCTTCCATCGACTCCCTCATCGGCCATCGAGGTCATGACCGGTGCAGTGCTCCCGATCGGAAGTGACTGTATTTTGCCGGTCGAGTGGTATGATATCGAAAATGGTCGCGCGATCTTGAGGGATGACGCCGCGCCTCAAGAAGGTGTCTTCATTCACCGCCAAGGCTCGGACCATCGGGCAGGGGAGATTCTGATGAAGAGTGGCGTGAGGATTGGCCCTGTTGAAACGAGTGTGGCAGCGGCTTGTGGATACGGGTCACTGCGAGTGACCAGTCGAGCGCGGGTCTCTGTGATTGGTACGGGCGACGAGTTAGTTGGCATCGGTGAAAAGCCTACGCTGGGAAAGATTCGTCAAACCAACGCGCCGACTCTCGCCGCCTCGCTTCAATTGGCTAGTCATCCCGTAACGGAAATTACGCATGCGCCCGACGAAGCAGAAGCCTTGCGCGCCTTGCTGCAAAGGGTTTTTTCAGCGGCCGATATTGTGGTCCTTACTGGAGGCGTCTCCAAAGGCAGGCGTGACCTTGTTCCTGACATCATTAGCGAATTGGGTGGAGAGGAAATCTTGCACGGCGTGGCCCAACGACCTGGTAAGCCGATGGCCGTTTGGAAAGTGCCAAGCGGGCCGGTTGTTTTTGGATTGCCTGGAAATCCCGTCTCCGCGCTTGTTTGTCTGCATCGTTATGTCATCCCAGCCCTGAGCCACTGGAGCGGCGAAGTGATCGTCCCGCAGCAAGTCCGAATGGTGCGCGGCGACTTCGCTAAGCCTGAAGGATTGACGCTTTT
>RFZT01000474.1 GCA_009920585.1 bacterium | reverse complement strand
GCGCTCTACCAACTGAGCTAAGACCCCGCTTTCGAGGGACTCGGAATATGGTGGAAAACAATTTTAAGATCAAGAGCGAATCTTCGCCAAAGTTGCTGCGCCGATGATTCCAGCGTCGTTCTGCATCTTCGCAGCCTCGATCGGGATCTTTGTCTTTGCGGTCAGATAGGGAAGGAACTTGTCGGCTTTTTTACTGATGCCGCCGCCGATGAGGAAAAGCTCGGGGGAAAAGAGATTCTCTAGCTCCGCAAGGTATCCGCTGACGATGCCGGACCACTTTTTGAATGACATGTTTTTCTTTTCACGGATGCGCTCGGATGCCCGAAGTTCGGCATCTTTTCCCCGGATTTTCAGGTGGCCGAATTCGGTGTTCGGTAGAAGGACTCCATCGCAAAAAATGGCAGACCCAATGCCGGTGCCGAATGTGAGAAGAATCACGACCCCATGTCGCCCGACTCCCGAACCGAAGCGCATTTCGGCAATGCCTGCCGCGTCGGCATCATTCACCACGGTCACTGGTCCACCGAGGTGGCGGTGGAAAAACTTCGAGGCATCGACGTTGATCCAGGATTTATCGACGTTTGAGGCAGAGTGAATGATGCCATTTTTGACGATGGCAGGGAAGGTAATACCGGTCGGCCCTTTGTAATGGAAATGTTTTGCGATCTGCGCAACGACATTCGTGACGGCATGCGGATCTGCTGGATGCGGGGTTTCGATCCGAAAACGTTCTTCAGTGAGTGCGCCGGTTTTGACATTCACAGGCGCGCCCTTGATGCCGGTACCGCCGATATCGATGCCGAGGATGATATTTGAATTGGGGGTTCGCATAGAGATATCTCATCACCTCAAGGATCTCTCATGGCGTCAAGGCTGGCCTTTGCAGAGAGGAGACTTTCCGTGTAGAGGTGGATTATGTCATCGATGCACATTCCGCTCCGCTCCGAAGTTCCTGAGTCTGATCAATGGGATCTCAAGCCGCTTTTTAATTCTCCTGAAGATTGGGAGAAGGACTTTCTTCGCTTACAGGAAACATTCGCGGGGATAGCAAAGTTCCGGGGGCATTTGGGAGATTCGGCCAAGTCGCTAGTTGAAGTTTTGGAGTTTGAAAAGCAAATCGATCTCCTCACGGATCAGCTCAACCAGTATGCGGCGCTGTGCACGGCAGGAGACAGTTCTGATGCAGAGGCCCTTTCTCGCGAGGCTCGTTTGGATAGTCTGCTCGTGAGGGTGGGGGAGGCCTTTTCATTCATTTCTCCGGAAATTCAGGCGATCCCCGACGAGCGTTTTGAGGAGTTTCTAGCTGCTCCCGAATTGGCTGATTGGACGATTCCTCTACAAAAACTGCGCAGGCGCAAATTGCATACACTTGATGCCGGTGAGGAAAGGTTGCTGGCGCTAGGTTCTGCGGCAATCCGTGGACATAGTGAGACCTTTTCGCAGCTCACGAATGTGGATATGAAGTTCGGAAAATTGAAGGATGCCGAGGGCCATGAGCGCGAGTTGACGCAGAGTTCCTTTTCCTCATTTC
>RFZT01000473.1 GCA_009920585.1 bacterium | reverse complement strand
GGTATCTAGGCGGAAAGGGCTGGACTGGTTTTGGGCGTCGGGGCCGTGGCAGGCAAAGCAACTGTTCGACAAAATCGGGCGCACCTGACTACTGAAGGAGATTTTTTCTCCGCTAGCTTGGGCGGCTGCAGCAGGCTTATTTGCCTCGGGTGTGGTGACTTTCGTGGATTTTTTATCCGAGGGTGCGGGGGAGGCTGCAGGCTCGGGGGCTTTTTTACAAGAAGCCAAGCATCCTGTGAGCACCATCAAAAGAATGATGGGAAGTTTTTCCATGAATCGTAAAGACTAGCCGGAACAATCCCGTTGTCATTTATTTTTACATGCACAAATCTATCATTTTTGTATCCAATTCTATCACTCCCGTGAGTTTTTGAACTCAATTTCGCTCTTTAGTGTGCAAGTTAAGCCAAGATGTCGTGGACGATGTGTCCGTGGACATCGGTAAGCCGGAAGTCGCGACCTTGGTAGCGGTAGGTGAGCCGCTCGTGGTCGATGCCCATGAGGTGCATGAGCGTCGCGTGGAGGTCGTGCACATGCATCGGCTTTTCGATGATGTTGTAGGAATAGTCGTCCGTTTTTCCGTAAGTGATGCCGGGTTTCACTCCCCCGCCAGCGAACCACATGGTGAAGCAACGCGGATGGTGGTCGCGGCCGTAGTTTTCCTTGGTGAGGACGCCTTGGCTGAAAGTCGTACGGCCGAATTCCCCGCCCCAGATGACCAGCGTGTCGTCGAGCAAGCCAAGGCGTTTGAGATCCTTCACAAGAGCGGCCTGCGGTTGGTCGGTATCCTCACACTGCATGCGGATTTCCTTAGGCAAGTTGGCGTGCTGGTCCCACCCGCGATGGTAGAGTTGTACGAAGCGGACGCCGCGTTCGGCGAGGCGGCGGGCCATGAGGCAGTTGTAGGCGTAAGAGCCCGGGGTTTTGACCTGCGGGCCATACATGTCGAGCGTCTCGGCGGATTCCTGCGAGAAGTCGGTGAGTTCTGGAACAGCAGTCTGCATGCGATAGGACATCTCGTATTGCGCGATGCGGGCGAGCACCTCGGGGTCCATCGTTTGATCTGCTGTTAAGTGGTTTTGGTGGGCGACTTGGTCGAGCATCCGGCGGCGGTCGGCGCGCTCGATCCCATTCGGATCGTTAAGAAAAAGCACGGGGTCGCTTCCACTGCGGAGATTGATGCCTTGGTGCTCGCTAGGCAGAAATCCGGAACTCCACAAGCGCGACGAGACGAATTGCGCATTTCCCCGACCTTGGCTGATCATCACAACGAAAGCGGGCAGGTTTTCATTCATGCTGCCCAAGCCGTAACTCATCCAGGAACCGAACGACGGGCGACCGGGCAACTGGTGTCCACTTTGAAGAAACGACACGCCCGGCTCGTGGTTGATCTGCTCGGTGAAGACCGATTTCACAACGCAGAGATCCTTCGCGAGGGTCGCGGTGTGGGGGTAGAGGTCGGAAACCCAGAGACCGTCTTGGTTGTTGTCGTATTTTTTGAAGGCGAACATTGATGGCGCGACGGGCAGGCGCGATTGGCCTGAGGTCAT
>RFZT01000472.1 GCA_009920585.1 bacterium | reverse complement strand
AGTTGTTCATCCAACGCACGCACCTGAGGGCGTGGCATTACGTTCAGGCGATCAAATAGGGCGCGATAAACCTCTCGGGGCTTTCCCTCGTAATCGAAGGTTTCATTATGAGTCGGAAAATCCCATTGCGAGCTCATCGCGTGTGTCCCATTTCCGCGAAACATTCGCGGGTTGCATCCACATCTTTTGAAATCTGAATTTTGAGTGCATTCACATTTTCAAATGGGATTTCGGGTCGAAGGAATTCGAGCAATTGGACATCGATTTTTTGCCCGTAGAGATCGCCGGAGAAGTCTAAGATGTGAACTTCTAGGACGCGCTTTGAATTTTCTCCAATGGTCGGGCGAGTTCCCAGATTGGCGACGCCGTTCAGAGATTGTCCGGAGGCATTGACTCTCACGACATAAACTCCATTCGGAGGCAGGAGTTCGTTATTCAATCCAAGATTCGCGGTGGGAAAACCAAGCTTGCGGCCGAGTTGCGCGCCTGGGAGCACGACGCCGGAGAGCGAGTAGTTCCTACCAAGCATGGTTTCCGCGGTTCGGAGATCGCCTTCCAAAAGGGCTTTGCGGATGAGTGTGCTGCTCACCACCGCATCACCGATTTTGAAGGGTTCCACCTCCGTGGTAAAAAATCCATTTCCTTGGCCCATTTCTCTTAAGAGGGAGGCATTGCCGCTACGGTTTTTGCCAAACATCCAACCTCTGCCTATGCAAATCCCTGCGAGGTGCGGGGTGGCGCGGGTAAGTTGGAGAATAAAATCGGAAGCTTCTGTGGCAGCGAAGTCCGCATCAAAGCGAACGACGAGGGTGTTTTCGATGCCGAGACTCTCAAATAAACTTAACTTGGATTCGGTGGAGGTCAGAAGTTGAGGGACCTCGCTCGGACGAAGCACGGCGGCGGGGTGAGGGTCAAAAGTGAGTGCCACGGCTGTCCCCCCAATCTCTCGCGCGGCAGACTGGGCGGTGCGCAGAACGGCTTGATGCCCGAGATGGACACCATCAAATACACCCGCCGCCAAAACAACGAGATCCCCGATTTCCCCCAACTCGTCGATGGAATGCAGGATTCGCATCAGGCACCGCGGAGTCGGGATACGGCAGGAAGACTCAAGACACGTTGGGCCACGGCATCCAATGGTCCCGCTTTGAGTTCATCGATAGTGATGGCTCCCTCCACACTGAATCGCCCGGATTTGGTGCGGCGGAGGGCTTTGAGGTGGGCACCACAACCAAGTTCGGCCCCGATCTCGTGCGCGTAGGTGCGAACGTAAAAACCTTTGCTACAGACAACGCGAAAATCAATTTCCGTGGGACGAATGGCGATGATCTCGTGGGCGTAAACATGCACGAAGCGGGGTTCGCGCTCAACGACCTTGCCTTGGCGGGCGAGTTTGTAGAGGGGCACACCGTCCTTTTTGATCGCGCTCACCATCGGGGGCGTTTGGTAGAAGTCGCCGTGAAATTTGGCGAAGGCCGCATCGATCTGCTCGCGAGTGAACTCGGGAACTGGTGAGGATTTGGTCACTTGGCCGTCGGAGTCCTGACTATCCGTTTCCTC
>RFZT01000471.1 GCA_009920585.1 bacterium | reverse complement strand
CCAACTTAGTCTCTACTGCCAATTTAGCCAACTTAATCTCAACTGCCAACTTAGCTAACTTCGTATCAACTACATACTTGGCCACTCAGATTGGGTCGACTGTAGTAGGCCTTGGTACTGCCGGCTATTTGTCTACTATTGTCTGGGGGTCTATTGTTTCAACCGCTAACTTGGCTGGACATGTTAGCACAGCCAATCTAGCAAACTTAGTATCAACTGCAAATTTGGCTAATTTAGTCTCCACAGCCAATCTTGCTAACTTAGTATCAACTAGTTATTTGGCCACTCAGATTGGGTCAACTGTAGTAGGGCTGGGTACTGCTGGCTATCTCTCTACAATTGTTTGGGGGTCTATTGTTTCAACTGCCAACTTAGCTGGTCATGTTAGCACAGCAAATTTAGCCAACTTAGTGTCAACTGCCAATCTTGCAAATTTAGTTAGCACAGCCAATTTAGCAAACTTAGTGTCGACTACTTACTTGACTACTCAGATTGGGTCAACTGTAGTAGGACTTGGTACGGCTGGCTATCTTTCTACAATTGTTTGGGGGTCAATTGTTTCAACGGCTAACTTGGCTGGACATGTTAGCACAGCAAATCTAGCTAATTTAGTATCAACTGCCAATCTTGCCAACTTAGTTAGCACTGCTAACTTAGCAAACTTAGTCTCATCTGCTAACTTGGCTACTTTAGTTAGCACATCTTATTTTAATACTCAACTTGGTTCAACTATGACAGGTATTTCACAAAATTTTTATAGTTCAAATCTCTTTACATCTTCTCTTACAACAAGTAGTCTAACCTTTGGAACTGGAAATGGCTATCTCTTCTTACCCAATACGGTCATGAATAGTCTGAGTGTTGGCATTATTTACGCCTCTACAATTGTAGGATTTACTCCTGGTGGTATTAGTGGTACAGGTATTGTAAGTACTGCTAACTTGGCCAATTTAGTCTCAACTGCAAACCTTGCAAATTTAATTTCTACTGCTAACCTCACTAATTTGGTGTCAACTACCTACTTGGCAAGTCAGATTGGATCGACTGTAATAGGCCTTGGTACTTCTGGATATCTCTCCAGTATTCCTAGTTTGGGAGGATTTGTCTCTACTGCAAACTTGGCTAATCTAGTCTCCACTGCCAATTTGGCCAACTTAGTGTCAACAGCAAACTTAACTAACCTTGTCTCCACTGCTAACTTAGCCAACTTAGTCTCTACTGCCAACCTTGCTAACTTAGTATCAACTACTTATTTGGCCACTCAGATTGGCTCTACTGTAGTAGGGCTTGGTACTGCCGGCTACCTATCTACAATTGTCTGGGGGTCTATTGTTTCAACTGCCAACTTGGCTGCAATTTAATCTCAACAGCCAACTTGGCCAACTTAGTCTCTACTGCCAACCTTGCTAACTTAGTGTCGACTACTTATTTGGCCACTCAGATTGGCTCTACTGTAGTAGGGCTTGGTACAGCTGGCTATCTTTCTACTATTGTTTGGGGCTCGATTGTTTCAACGGCCAATTTGGCTGGACATGTTAGCACAGCAAATCTAGCTAATTTAGT
>RFZT01000048.1 GCA_009920585.1 bacterium | reverse complement strand
TTCGTAATCTGCGTGATTTGCCAGCAGTCCCGAGGAAACTTCTCCCACCTTATATTCAAGAACCGTGTCGCCACCGATCCCGGTCAGGTTGGTGCTTGCGGCGACATTGGCATGGGTCAATCGCGCCAATTCACGTACAAGAAAAGCCCCCTCTTCCGAATTTGCGATCGAGCATCCATAAAGAAGCATGTCAGCATTGGCAGCGAGCGATTGACTCCAGCCAGCAACTTCCGGCGAGCGCGCATTGAGTTCAGCTGCATTGAGAGCGTGGTTGCCAAATCGCAGAGAGCCGGCATCGCCGTGGGAGATCACACGCAGAACATCAATATCGCGCAGCCCCTTGAGCGCGGAAGTGATCTGTCCTATGGCATCACGCTGGCCGTCGATCTCTATGATTTGCGATCCAACGAGTTCGTCCTTTGGGATACTTGAAACAAGTCCCGAATCGATCAGCACCACACTCTTGACCGCATTGGGATCTTTCAAAACCCCAGACCCGGCAAGCTGCCGGGCATCGAGAGCATGCAAAGCCACGATCAAAAAAATGAGCGCCACCAAGATTCTGCCTAGCGAACGGCAATTTAATTTCAAACGCATACTTTTAATTTTTATTTTTTATGACTTAAGCTAAATATAATTCGGGCACTTTAAAAATATCCCTATCTTCTTTTTTGCTAAAATCAAAGTTATCACCCAACCTGCATCTGGGTTGCAATATTTTAATAAGCTATTGATTTATGACGGTTCGGGACAAAATTCTTCCGTTATGCAGCGAAAAGCAACACTGTGTTCTAAGCCGTCATGAGTTGAACTATCTTTTCAGAATTCGTGGATTTTGCGGTCGGCGTGAATGCTTCAAAAAATCGAGGACCGGGATCGCTGCAGAACACGCCCGATTGTTTGCATCTTTTTTCCACTAGAGTCCTGTTATAAGTCAAACATTTCCAGTTGGTTAAAATTCCGCTCAGGCTCATTTTGAGAACTAATATTCATAAGCAATTCATTCAAAGGTGTTTTATCAAATGGGTGAGCACTCAAAATCTGCAAAGTATTGCGAAGACTTCCGGACAGTTTTAGGTTTTTGTGAATGATGGCCACTATCAAATATAGCGATTCCTCTGTCCAAATTTGTGTCTTCACCGCGTTGGCGCTTTAAGTGTATCGTTTTGTGCGGGGTTGGCTGTGTCGGTTTTTTTGACACCTCTACTGTGCATCTACCTCTCCGCTCAAAACGATCTTTTTAAAAAACCGTTTTCGGGTTTAAATCACCCGTTGACTCAAAAACCCATGATACATTAAACAGGCCCCAGAAGCGTTGACATAAGCGTTTCTGTTTTTAGAAACTTGGCTCGCAGGCACGCTGGTGCTAGGTTTTTTTACCGATGCAAAATCCGCCCGTCACCAAATACCAACCCCTTCCCAAGGTTGATCTTCCGAACCGCCAGTGGCCGGACCGGACTCTTTCCGCCGCTCCGATCTGGTGCAGCGTGGATTTGCGCGACGGCAATCAGGCGCTCGCTCAACCCATGAGCGTGGAGGAAAAAATCGAATACTTCGACATGCTTGTTGGTATCGGATTCAAGGAAATCGAAATCGGTTTTCCGTCGGCCTCTCAGATCGAGTTTGATTTTTGCCGCCGCCTCATCGAGGAGAACCGAATCCCAGACGATGTCTCGATTCAAATCCTCTGCCAATGCCGCGAGGATCTCATCGTTCGCTCATTGGAGGCCCTGACCGGCGCGAAGAACATCATTTTCCATCTCTACAACTCGACTTCACCGCGCCAGAGGGAATACGTCTTCCAAGCGAGTCGGTCGGATATCATTCACATCGCGACGCATGCCGTCACCTTTCTCAAAAAAGCGATGCAACCGCTCGTGGTTGGCGGATCTCGTATCCGCTTGGAATATTCGCCCGAGAGCTTCACGAGTACGGAACTCGATTTCGCCCTCGAGATTTGTGAAGCGGTGACCGATGCTTGGCAGCCAACGCCGGATAATAAAATCATCCTCAATCTCCCGGCCACCGTCGAATACGCCACTCCGAATATCCATGCCGACCAGATCGAATGGATGTGCACCCACCTCACACGACGTGATCTCACGACGCTCTCGCTGCACACTCACAACGACCGAGGCACCGGAACCGCCGCGACGGAACTCGGTCTTCTAGCGGGAGCTGATCGCGTGGAGGGAACTCTCTTCGGCGTTGGAGAAAGGACAGGTAACCTCGATATCGTGACCGTCGCCCTGAATCTCTACACCCACGGCATTCATCCTGGGCTCGATCTCAGCCGCATCAACTCGATCCGCGAAGTTTACGAGCGTTGCACCCGCATGGAGATTCACCCTCGTCATCCCTACGCCGGCGACCTTGCATTCACGGCCTTCAGCGGCTCTCACCAAGATGCCATTAAAAAATCATGGGAACACCAGAGCACCGAAAAACCTTGGGATGTTCTTTATATCCCGATCGACCCAGCCGACATCGGCCGCAGTTACAAGGCCATCATCCGCATCAATTCTCAATCCGGCAAAGGCGGTGTCGCCTATGTGTTGGAAAAAGAATTTGGCTACCAGTTGCCCAAGCTTCTTCAAAAAGAACTCGGCCGGCTCGTCAACGACCTCTCTGATCAAAAAGGCACGGAACTCACGGCTCAAGACGTTCACGAGCTTTTCCTAGAGTCCTTTCTCATCCGCGACGGCAACGTCGCCTTGGAAGCCTTCCGCGCAATCGATCGCAGCGACTTGATCACTTGCGAAGCCGACCTTCGCCTTCAAGGATCGCCAGTGACCGTCCGCGGTTCTGGAAACGGCCCGATCGACGCTTTTGTCCAAGCTCTCGCAGGAACGAGTTTGCCGGCGATCGAGATTTTAAATTACTCCGAGCACTCTCTGGGTGCTGGAGCTGGGGCGCGCGCGATCAGCTATATCCAAATCAAAGTTCCCACTGGCAGGACCTTCTACGGCGTCGGCAGTGATACGAACATCGAGCTCGCTTCGATCCATGCGATCGTCAGTGCCCTCAACCGTGCTATCGCTTAGGAAAAACGGACTTTTCCACCGCTTAGATTCGGCCGCCGGATGACCGTGCCCATGAATAAATCTGAAATCCTTGATGCGGTCCTGCGATCCCTGCGTGCAGATTTTGAAAACCGTCTGCGTGTTTCGAAGAAAACCCGAGAGCAGGGCAACAACTCGGAAAGTCGCGCCGAAGGAAAATATGACACCCTTTCCATCGAGGAAAATTACCTCGCCGACGGCCTTGCGAAACAAGCGGAATCGGCTGCGCAAGCGATCACTTTGATTGAAAAAATGCAGCTCCGTACTTTTGCTAATAACGACCCGATTGATTTGAGCGCACTAATAGAAATCCAGTTCGCACATGCGACCGAGTGGTTTTTTCTAGCTCCAGTTGCTGGGGGAACGGAAGTCATCTGCGCGGGAACCCCTGTTACCGTTGTCACGCCTGAATCGCCTCTGGGCCAGCAGTTGCTTGGATCACGGGCTGGCGAGAAAATCCCAGCGCCCTCCGCAAAAATCCTCCGCGTTGTTTAATCCCGAATTCAGCAGAAGGGCCGACTTCATAGGCGCGAGGGTTTCAGAGCATATTAAATAATACTATAGCCACATGAGGCAAACCAATTGAGGGCATTGGATGCGGTAACATGGGAGAGCGCTGTGGCGATGGCCGCTAAGATCTCCTCGTGGGTTCGGGGTTTAAAGGATCGCAGGACTTGTTTGACCTTGCTCCACATCTTTTCAATAGGGTTTAGTTCCGGAGAGTAGGGAGGCAGGAACCAAACGCAGGCTCCGGACTCTTCGATGAGAGCGAGAGTCTTTTTTTATATGTCAGCCCCATGTCCTTCAAGACGTAATGAATGGCTGGCAGAGTGCATTCCAAAGCCGCTTCCGCCCTGAGTTCATTCAGTGTGATATCGGGCTTTTTCTTCAGTATGTCGCACATCTGGGTGCGGTGGGATTCCAAAATCCGGGGCTTGCGTCCGCAGAGGTGTCGGCGCGGGCCAATCTCTCCTGTATGCCGACGCTGCTGGATGAGCTTTTTAACCATTCCCAGCGAAACTCGGAACCGCCGCGCAACCTGTTCTCGGGTGTCTTTTTCGCTGTCGTAGGTGGAGAGGATGCGTTCGCGCAGGTCCAACGAGAGCGCCTTCATGAAACGCACCTTACACTAAATATAAACGGATACATATTCAATATACTCTAAATGACTTTTCAATCCGAAGTGATGTTGGTAACTAAAAGTTCTTGATGGCATCTCAAACCCATTTCGGATCAAGGTCCGCAATTGTTGCATCGGCCAGATCCGGGCTTTTTCAGCACAACAGCACTGGGGAAGTAGTTCGGAGGGGTGGCGGATGTCTTATGGCGCGGGCACAATCAATCAAATGAAATCACAAACACTAGTTGGCATTTTCTGCATTTCGATGCTCACTCTCCTGCATCCGATCTTAGCGGCCCCCGCCGACCGAGATGCGAGCCAGTCGCAGCCGAATGTTTTACTGATTTTAACCGATGACCAAGGTTTTGGTGACGCCGCTTTTCAGGGCAATCCTAATCTTAAAACTCCTAATCTCGACGCGCTCGCGGCGGGCGGTGTGCGATTCACGGATTTTATCGCCAGTCCGACTTGCTCTCCGACCCGCGCGGCTCTCATGACCGGTCGACATGAGTTTCGTTCTTCTGTCACTCATACGATCGAGGGAAGAAATCTGCTGCGGGCCGGCGTGCCGATCATGGCGGATGCTTTTAAACAAGCCGGCTACCGGACGGCGATTTTCGGCAAGTGGCATCTTGGCGAGTCGAGCGTATTCCATCCCAACGACCGCGGATTTGACCATTCTTTGCTCATAGGTGGCGGTGGGGTCGGTCAAACGCCGGACTACTGGGGCAGCACGATGTTTGACCCTTATCTTCAGGAAAATGGCGAGTGGAAGCCGTTCAAAGGCTACATGACCGATGTCTTTGTGAGTGAAGCTCAGCGCTGGATCGAAAAAGACAAAAAGCCGTGGTTTTGTTACATACCTCTCAATGCGCCTCATGGGCCGCACCAAATCTCGGACGAGTGGGCCGCTCCCTACCGCGCCATGGGCTTGAAAGAAGAGGTCGCGAAATTCTACGGGATGATTGCTAATATCGATGCTCAAGTCGGGAAACTCTTGGAGTCCTTTGCGAAAGACGGTCTCGATCGCAATACGGTGGTCATTTTTATGGGAGACAATGGATCTTCCATGGCCGATTTCTCAGGAGGTTTGCGCGGTTCGAAAGCCTGCCCATATCAAGGTGGGGTTCGTGTGCCGGCGGTTTTTTCGTGGAAGGGACGATTCCCGGCTGGGAGCACGGTGAACACTTTGGCCGGCATGTATGATGTTTTGCCTACGCTGGGTGAAATTTGCGGCTTGGATTTATCGAAGTTCCCAAAGACCGACGGACGCTCGCTTCTTCCTATCCTGATCACTGGAAAACAGCCTACGGATTGGACGGATCGCACCATCCCCATGCACGTCGCTCGCTGGCCCTCAGGAACACCCGTGGATAAATTGCCCTTCAAGAGCTCCTCCATCCGCAACCAGCGCTACAGCCTCGTCAACGGTAAGGAGCTCTATGACCTGCAAGCCGACCCCGGTGAATCCAAGGACATTTCGAAAGAAAATCCCGAGGTCAGCGAGAGTCTGCGCGCGACCTATCTCGAATGGTGGAATGGGGTGATGGGCGATGCCATGACGCTACAGCCGCTCTTTATGGGTCGATCCGGCCAAGGTCCAGTGGAGTTGACCCTCATGGACTGGCAACCCAGTCATACAACGCAAGAACCTTTGAACGGCGGCGCTGGGTGCAGTCAAGATGCCGTGAAGGCATGGATCTCTGGGGGCAAGTCTTCCGGTGTCGATGGGGCGACTGGGGGTTGGATGATGCATAACGAGACGGCCGGCAACTACACCGTTGAAATCCGACAGCATCCCGTCGGTCTAGGCGATGACACCCCATTTTCAGAAGGGGAAGTCACGTTGGATATCGGCGGCAAAAATTTAGCTCAAAAAATCGCGAAAGGAGATGTGGCGGTGCGTATGAATGTGGAGATTCCGGTAGGCGACTTTTTCTTCGAGCCTTTGATTTCCGGTCAGCGTCCCTCAGGCAAGCCGCAAGGAGCCTACTTCTGCCGTATTGCCCCCGTCGCAGCGGGGACGGGGAAATAATTTTTCGATTGCCTCTGGTATTTAAGGTCAAGCGAAGGTAAATCGTATCCCTTTTTTTAAAATTTCTATGATCCAAAAACAAGAATTCCAAGGCATCCACTCGTCGTGGATGGAGAGCGCGGCTTTTGATTGGCGTGACGCCTCGCCGCTTGGAAATGGCGAACTCGGAGCGATGCAATTTGGCGGTCTCGCCCATGAACGCATTCTTTTCAACCATGAGCGCTATTTCGGCGGCGCCAGTTCGCCGGAACTCCCCGAAAGTTCCCACATGCTCGCTGAGGTTCGAAGCCTCCTAGATGCGGGGGATTTCGGCACGGCGAACGATGTCTATCGCCGTGCTTGGCGCGAACTCGGCTACATCGCCGACAGTGCGCACTACATCCCCGGCCCGGTTTTGAACATCCGCCGCGAGATTCCCGGAGCCTTCCGCAGCTACCGTCGCTGGCTTGATTTCTCGAAAGGCGTTGCTGGGGTGGATTGGCAGCTCAACGGCCAACAATTCCAACGTACCGCATTTGTCTCCTCGGCCGATGCCTGCTTTGTGCTCAACCCCTGCGAGGAAGGTGGCGCGCCCGCCGAGATGATGTTGTGGTTTGCCCCGCAGGACCTCGCGGAAGCTATCGACCACACCGACCGCCAACAGCCTTTGAACATTCGCCAGACCACAACCTTCGGCCCCGGTTGGCTCGCCTCGCGCTTCGATGGTCCGGATGAGGTGTCCTGCACCGTGATTGCCCACTGGGGGGATCTGGAGTCCGCCCGCGTTGGCGGTCATACCGTGCGTGTCACTCCCAAGCCCGGTTGCCGCATTGTCGCCAACATGCTCATCGCCCCCACGCCGGAGCAGTTGAAGGCGGAGACCGAAAGACTTGCCGTTCTAGTGGCTCGCACCGACCTGCAGGCCCGCCATGAGGCGATCCACAGCGAACGCTACGGCCGCTGTGTGCTCGATCTCGATGTGGACAGTGCGGAACTTTCCAATGACGAGCTTCTGCTCAAGGCCTACCGTGGCGATGTGCCCGACGCGTTGCTCGCGCGGCTCGCCAATTTCGGCCGCTACTTGCTCATTGCCTCTGCCAACAAAGGCACTCTCCCTCCGAACCTTCAAGGCATCTGGAATGGCAACTATCTCCCGCCATGGTGGTGCACGTTTTTCTTTAATGAAAACCTCCAGATGGCCATCTGGCCAGCCTTGCCCGGCGGCCTGCCCGAGTGTGTCGAGGGCGTTTTCGATCTGCTCGAGGAACGCATGGACGACTTCCGAACGAATGCGAAAAACATGTTCGCCTGCCGAGGCATTCTTCCTCCGCTCTATATGTCGCCCGAGTGCGGCCTGAAAAAGAACCTTCAGGCCCACGTTCAATTTTGGACTGGAAGCGGGGCCTGGCTCGCCCAGATTTATTTCGATTATTGGCTCCACACCGGCGACCGTGAGTTTCTTGCCAAGCGCGCGATCCCGTTCATTAGAGAGGTTGCCTGTTTCTACGAGGACTTCCTCGTTGAGGGCAAGGACGGACTCCTGCACAGCTACCCTGGCAACTCGCCGGAAAACCATCCGTTGGGTCATGTCACCGCCAAGGGCCATCCAGCCCGCATCTGCGTGGATGCCACGATGGATTTTGCTCTCGTTCGCGAGGTGTTGGGCAACCTCATCGAAGCCGTGCGCCTCATCGAGGGTGGCGACAACGAGGATACGAAGCGCTGGCAGGGGATGCTCCAAAAGCTCCCGCCCTATCGCATCAACGAGGATGGTGCGATCGCCGAGTGGGTGGACCCGCGCCAGAAGGACAACTACCACCACCGCCATCTCTCGCATCTCTATCCGCTTTTCCCTGGTTTCGAGATCACGCCCGACAACACCGAGTTGTTCGAGGCCTGCCGCGTGGCGGTTGAGAAACGCCTCGTCGTCGGTTTGGCGGACCAGACAGGTTGGTCGCTTTCGCACATGGCGCACATCTACTCGCGCCTCGGCAAACCCGGCCGCGCGTTGCAATCCCTTCAGCTCCTCTGCCGCTCCGTCGTGGGAGTGAACCTCTTTACTGCTCATAACGATCTTCGCGATATGGGCATCACCATGGATTACCGCAAGGGACCCCGCCCGCTTGTTCAGACCGAGGCGAACAATGGCATCACTTCGGCGGTCTACGAAATGCTCGCTTTCTCGACGCCAGGCATGCTCCGTTTGCTTCCTGCTCTTCCATGGAGTTGGCGTCGGGGCAGCCTCAAAGGCCTTCGGTTGCGGGGTGGCGGATGTCTTGATCTCGAGTGGGATCGCACCCAAGGTTGGTGGCGCGCCCGTTTCACCGGGGAAAACCGCCGTGTGCTTTTCGGCAATGATCGCGGCAAGAGCTTGGAACTTCAAAGTGAGTCCGTCGAATCGCCTGAGGGGATCGTTCACTCGCTAGAGGGCGTTTTCCATGAGTCCGCTTTTGTCGCTTCGATTTAAAAGCTGCGGGCAAACCCGAATGGCCTCTGGTTGGCGCGAGAGACGTAAACTTTTTTGAAAGTCTCTCGATCCAGTCGGGAAATCTGGCGGAAGGGGATTTGAAGTTGCCCGCCCCAGTTAAACTCGGTAGGATCTGAAATCCTCGCAACTTTCGAGGAGCAGCTCCAAAAACCTCCTCGCTTTATGCAAAACTCCCTTATCTGGATTGATTATATCAGCATCATTGGCGTGCTCGCCATTTCCGTTGGCATAGCCCTCTACTTCACCAAGTCGGGCGGCGAGAGCATGGAGTCCTTCTTTGTGTCTGGGCGGTCGCTGCATTGGTTGGCGGCGGGAGCTTCACTGGCAGCCACCAGTTTTGCTGCGGATACGCCGCTTTGGGTGACTTCGCTCGTGCGTGAAAAGGGCATTCAGTATGTATGGCAATTCTGGGCGCCGTTTGTCGGATCTGTCCTCACGGTTGTGTATTTCGGTCGTCGTTGGCGCCGCATGGCTTTCCTTACCGACATTGAGTTCATCGAGACCCGCTACGGCGGAGGCTGTGCCAAGCTCCTTCGCGGTTGGAGTGGAGCTTTCGGCGCGCTGATTATTTGCCCGCTCATTTGCGGATGGGTGATCAAGGCGATGGAAACCATTTCGACTGAGGCTCTCGGCCTGCCTGATGATAAGCGCATTTACGCTACGATCGGAGTTGTCGCTGTGGGCATCGCGGTTTCGGTGTTTGGCGGCCTGTCCGGTGTGGTTTATGCCGACTTCTTTCAGTTGGTCCTAGCGACGCTGGGCACGATTTTGCTGGGGGTGATGTCGGTGATTGCTGTTGGCGGTCTGGATGTGCTCGTCGAGCGTCTGGGCGCGATGTCGAGTTGGGCTGGAAAGGATCTCAGCATGATGCCAGCGAAATTGCCGCTCTGGGACATGATCACCTTCATTGTTGTTGGCCTCGGGGTAGCTACCAGTGGTGGCTACAACGCCCAACGCCTTCTAGCCTGTAGGGACTCCCGTCACGCCAGCGGCGCGCAGTTGCTTCATACCATTCTTTACTACGCACTCATGCCTTGGCCTTGGATCATCGTCGCCCTCTGCTCGATGGTTTTGATTCCCGAAATCGCCAAGGCCGATGCTGCCTATCCTAAGATGCTGATGATGGTTCTCCCGAGCGGAATGCGGGGTCTTCTCATCGCTGCCATGCTGGCGGCGTTCTTGTCAACGATATCGACTCTCTTCAACTGGGGGGCCTCTTACCTCATGAACGATATCTTTCGTCGATTCATCAAGACAGACTGCTCGGATCGCACCTACGTTGTCATCTCCCGCGTTGCAACGCTCTTAATTGCGACTGCCGGTGCGGTCGTCGCTCTTACGGCTGATTCCATCCAGCAGTTGCTCGTCATTTCCTATGTGCTTGGGTCGGGCGGATTCCTCATTAACTTCATGCAATGGATGTGGTGGCGGATGAACCGATTTGGTGCAGTCGCAGGGTTCCTTGCGGGATGGGGTGTTGTCATTGCCATGCTTTTATTTAAAGCCTTCGACCGCCCGATGGCTTGGGTACTAAACCTGCCCGATGGGATGGCCTTCTCTACCGCCGAATCTCTCACTGGCGCGCGGATCGCTTTGGCCATTGTGTTAGTCACCATTTCCTCTGTCGTGGTCGCGCTCCTGACGCCCCCCGAGCCGATGGAAAATCTGAAGAAGTTTCTTCTCAAGGCGCGTCCGTTTTCGTTCGGCTGGAAGCCCGTCATCCGAGCACTCGGCGAGCCCTACGACGCCGTGGAGGACTTCTGGCGCACGATGTTCTCGTGGCTCATTTGCCTTGTTTCGGTCTTTGCACTCATTCAGGGCATTGGCGAGCTACTCATTGGGTCCAAGTGGATCGGGTGCGCTCTTGTTGCTTTATCCGGCCTCACATTCTGGTGGACATATCGCCGACTCCAGCAGGATTACGCGCACGAGCTCAAAGCCTACGGACGCCATCCCTGAGGACTTGAAAAAATCGTCCCCATCGATTCGAAGACGAGTTTGATGGGGCAGACACTTTCGGGTTATCTCCCGCTTCGCATTTTGAGCGGCGTCCGCAGAATGAATGCGAATTGGGGGGTGAAAAGGCTTGAGGAGGGGGCGGATTTTTTGTGTTATGAGAATGCCGTCGTATTTTATGAATATCAGCCATTTAAAAGTCATTATTTCGGTAATTCTCTTGGGGCTGGGGGCAGACTTTCTGCAGGCACAGCAACCTACGCCCGAGTCGATTCGTCCGGAGAAGCCGAACGTGATTCTGTTGCTTGCCGACAGTCTAGGTTGGCAAGATTTGAAGTGTTACGACATCGATAAGCCTTCAGCCATGGAGACGCCGAATATCGATGCTCTAGCAAAAAAGGGTGTTCTTTTCCGTCAAGCGTATGCAGCGGCGCCAACGTCTTCCCCGAGTCGATGTGCTATCATGAGTGGAATTCATCCTGCCCGTGCGCAGAGGACGCATGTGCGGGGCGGGATTCCTGCTGTGCCATACAATCGGGAGCTGCATCGTATGATGCCGCCTTGGTATAGCGGACGGATGGTGGAAAACGAGTTGGCCCTCGCCAATGTGCTCAAACAAAATGGCTACACGACCGGTCACGCGGGCAAGTGGCACATGGGGATGGATCACTGCTCGTTCCCCCAGCCGAAGGATCAGGGATTTGATTGGACGCGGAGTAACCTAGGTGTAACTGCCGCAATGAAACCAAACCGGCTCACCGGTTTTGCGACCGATAAGAAAGACGATCGCTACCGCTTGGATGAGCAGGGATT
>RFZT01000470.1 GCA_009920585.1 bacterium | reverse complement strand
AGAAGGGGGCATGGCCGTCTCGGCCGTGTGGAGACTGGTCTACTTGCTCGCCACCCATTCCCATTGGAACCAAGGAGCATGCCAAAGCACACAGGCGGTACGCGCTGTGCTCCTCTCCTAAAATCCAAAAGCAAGCTACTTTTGGCATGACTTCCGTCATATAACCTACGAAAGCGACTAATCTCAGTGTCCCTTCACTTTTATACTCACCCAGACGCTCCAATGATTAAAGGCATCCCTGTTACATTCCGCCGACACACACCGTCCTGCCGTGCCTACCTGATCGCCCACTTGGTGATCGCGATTGCCCTTGCCGGAGCCTATCTCCAAGCAACCCAGACCGCTGACCCAGATGCGCAGTTTGATTTGAAGAATGCGAAGGGAATGGAGGTGCGAGTGGCCGCCTACGGCGCTCGGATTACATCCATCAAAGTTGAGGAGGGGTATCCCGGAAATCTCGATGTCTGCGTAACCTACACGCTCACCGACAAGAACGAACTCATCATTGATTACCGAGCCACGACCGACAGCGCGACACCGGTCAATTTATCAAATCACAGCTATTTCAATCTGGCAGGTGAAGGCTCCGAGACTGTGCTACAACACGACCTCAAGATCAATGCCGACGCCATGCTCCCGATCGACAAGACATCGGTTCCCACCGGAAAAATTGTGCCTGTCGCCGCTACCCCGTTCGATTTTCGTCAGCCCAAGCCGGTCGGACGGGATATCGACCAACCCAATGAGCAACTGGCCAACGGCAGCGGGTATGACCACACCTTTGTCCTCAATCCCCGCAAAGCGGACTTGGTGCCAGTCGCCACCCTGCACGAGAAAACCAGCGGCCGGATGATGAAGGTCTTTACCGATCAGCCGGGGCTCCAGATCTACACCGCAAACTTCCTCGATGGTTCTCTGACCGGGAAATCCGGCCGGCCCTATGCGCGGCAAAGCGCTCTGTGTCTGGAAACGCAGCACTTTCCCGACAGTCCCAACCAGTCGCAATTTCCAAACACGATTCTCCGGCCCGGCGAAACCTACCAGAGCCGGACAACCTACCAATTTACTGTCAGCGATTCCTGTGGGGAATGATCATCTGCGATTGAAGTCTGGTTTTTTTTTCATTCGCCCTTGAGTGGCCAGCGAGATGGATCGCATTGTCCGCCACAGATTGTTAGCCGACACACGCCGAAAAATATTCTGAGTGGCGTGAGTCCTTTTTCCGGTCTTCATCTTCAGGTCTCAGGTTTGCCTCCTTACTTCGGTTGCCCACCCTGGGCTACACGTTGACTCGTTACTCCGCTGCGCTCCGGTTGACTCGTTCGCTCCCGCTCATCTTGCTACGGGCTGCCTGCGGCAGGCTACCCAGCCAGCGCCCGCTGGCATGTGATCTCCGCTTACGCTACGGTTGCCTCCTTACTGCGCTACGCTGCGGTTGCCCACCCTGGGCTACACATTTGACTTTCCCTTGAGGACATGCGCTACCACGCGGGTGTTCGCTCCCGCTCATGTCGCCCTACGGGCTGCCTGCGGCAGGCTACCCAGCCAGCGCCCGCTGGCATGTGTTC
>RFZT01000469.1 GCA_009920585.1 bacterium | reverse complement strand
CGTTCAAAATCCTCCTTCCCAGTGCGTGTGCCGCTTTCAAATACTCCGGCGATGTTTTCTGCCAGGGTCTTTTTCCATTCCGTGACCTGCGTGGGATGAATATCGTTCTCCTTCGCGATCTGGTGGATTGTTTTTCCTTCTTTCATGGCCTCTATGGCCACTCTCGCCTTGAAGGCGCTATCATGTCTTCTGCGTTTGGCTTTCATTTCAATAGTTGGTTGTAGGTTTATTGACCTCTTCCAACCACCGCTTTTTTATCTCTTAGCCTCTGGTCCGATTTTCGGGGTCCACCTCACCCTTTTACATTCCCAGCGTGCTCCGCCCCAATTCTCCCCCAATTATTGTGAAATCGAATGCACCTGATTCCTCACGATTATCTTGGCGCGGGACACCATTACCGCACCAGAGCAGCGCTGCTCCGCCCTGCACGAAATCTCCGTCTCGATCCATTGCACCTCGGTTTCGCTGCCGCTTCCGTCAAAGCAGAATCCTTTCCCTGATTTTGATTTCGCTCCTGTACCCAACTCGAAAAGGTCGAGCAGTTGATTCCGGCCATGGCGGCAAACCTTGCCTCACTCACAGCCGAGCCATCATAAGCCGCGGGTATTTCCTGCCTCTTGGCAAGCGGTGTGCGCACTCGTCCCAGGCTGTCCTGTTTGAGAATTTCCCCTGTTGCTACTATCGATGCTGTAGATGTCATAGCCTCCAGACTACGACATCTCCACTACCTACGGCAGGGGGTGCTCCGTGCAACGCTTACACACTTCTGACCCCTTTTCCATGAGAAAAATAAAAAAAAAGGCTCCGGATTTCTCCGGAGCCTTTTTATAGTTGATTGTTAACTTTAGGGTTATGCCATGATCATGGTGATACCACCGCTGACGTTGCTGATACCATTGTTTGTCGAGGCTTGTGCCGTGGTGATGTCAGTGCCAGTGGTTGTGAAGTCAACGGCTAATGTGGCATCTCCTGGAGCAACTTTCCCGTTGATGGTATCAAAGCGGAATGTGAAGCTACCACCGCCGGCAACCACATCGGTGCCCAGTGTGACAAGGCCAATACTCGATCCAACAGTAGCTGCTGCACCGATGTTTGAGGCTCCACCAGCTGCCATGCTTGCGGCATTGATGGTGCTCATTGTTTTCGCATTGGCAAGAGATGGTAGTGTGAGCACACCATCAACATTGATAGCGCCGCCAACGGTCGTCAGCGCTGCACCACCAGTGATGGTGAGGTTTGCGCTGCCGGCTGTGCTGGCTACTCCGATTGCGCCAACCGTGATTGCATTAGTGATGCCAACAGAAACTGTTGAACCATTAAGCAGGTTACCGCCATTAAATGTCAGGGCACCGATTGTTCCGGTCGTTGCGACAGTGGACAGAGTCAGGCTTTGATTGCCTGTGCCAGTGCCAGTGATCGAACTGATATTACCAGCGGTCGCTGTAATGGTTCCTGATGTGATATCACCACCAACGGTGATTGCACCAATGTTACCAGTAGTAGCGGTTATGGTTGCGATTAACTCATCAGCCACGCCGATCGTTCCTGCGATGCCAGTCTTGGATGTGATGTT
>RFZT01000468.1 GCA_009920585.1 bacterium | reverse complement strand
TGTTTTTTGCAGCGATGGTACATTTTCGTCGAAGCACCGGCTCGGATTCGCTAGCATTTGCTACTTTTCTGATAAAGAACCTGAATTGGTCGGGTGTATATGGTCCCACCGGTCCTTGCAACGATGATCTTTCTTCTTTGGCATTTTAAAAAGGATTTTGACTGCGCGTGTATATTCGGCGTCTTTGATGAGGATATCTCCTCGCGCCTTAATGGAATTCGCTCTCCCATATCCTTTATGGCCCCACGGCTTCTTAGAGCCTACACCCGACTCAGGTTTTATAGGAGCTGGTCTTACCTCTTCTTTGCCATCAATTTAGATCTCGCCTAGCAAGCTGGCTGGTTTTTTATCGTTCCTTTCTCTGCTCTCGCAGCCTAGGTGTTTCGCGGTTTTAGGCAGACATCTTATAGTCAATGCCTTTGCAATAGACTGCGAAAACAATGCGTGCTGTTTTATTTGCTAACGCCACCTTTGCTTTGTTTGAGCCTTTTTTGCTCTTCAATTCTGCTGCCCAATTACTGACTTTGTCTGATTTGTTTTTTACCCAGATTAAGAGGGCACCGGCTCCTTGTATAAATAACCGCCGAAGATATGAATTCCCTCGTTTGCTCGTGCTTAATATTCTCGTTTTGCCACCAGTTCCTGTGTGCTTCGGCACAAGCCCAATCCAGGCAGCTAGATGCCGTCCATTTTTAAATTCAGTTTTATCGGGAATAGCCGCCGCGATGGCAGTGGCAGTCATGATTCCAATTCCGGGAATCTTCTGGAGGCGTTCGATATCAGGATTAGAATCTGCCATGGCTTGAATCCGCTCCTCGTTGCGTTCAATCATTTCCTCACAAGATCTGTATTGCTCAAGCATTCGCTCAATGCAGGCTTTGAATTCGCCGCTAAACCGATCTTGCGAGAGGATTTCTCGCGCCAATTTGATTGCATTTTTCTTTCCCAGGCTTGCAATCTCACCTCGTTCATAAAGGAATGCTCGCAACTGATTAACAATCAAAGTCCTATGGGCAACCATCTGTTCCCGCTCTCTGTGAAGCATTTGAAGATCAAGATGCCAGTCACTTTTAAGGGGAACTGTTCTAATGGATGGATGCATTGCTGCATTTGCAATGGCCTCGGCATCAGCCGCGTCGCTTTTATTGGTTCTGACAAACGGCTTAACAAATTGGGCAGGTATCATCATCACGTCGATACCAGCATCGCGAAATCGCCTTCCCCAATAATGAGCAGATCCGCAAGCCTCAAAAGCTACTTTCTTGGGTTTTAAAGAAATGACCTCATGAAAAAATTCATCTCTCTTGAGGCTTTTCTTTGCAATCTTCTGGCATTTGTCATTTATGCCGTGAATCTGAAAGTTTTTCTTTGCTAAATCGATGCCTAATACGGTAATTGGTCTCATGTGGTCCCCCTGTTTGAATGATGCTTTTGTTGGAAATCGCATCATGCCCTAACCGGGCAGTTATTCAAACCGGTGGGACCATTCCATTGGCCCCAATTAAGTTGGTTCTCTCAAAGTCCCGCTTCAGCAAGCGCGTCTCGCCTCAAGAGCGATGGCTAGGGCCAGTTCACAACAAAAGAACCAG
>RFZT01000467.1 GCA_009920585.1 bacterium | reverse complement strand
CACCAGCAGGGAGTCACGGTGAGGGAGACACCGACATTTTCACGACGAAACTTCTCCGCGCAGGCGGCGGCTTCCGCAATACCGCCGATGCAGGTGTCCGCAATCACGCACTCCACGGGCTCGCCGGTGGAGTATTTTAATTTCGAAGAAATGAGCGCCGCGGTCGATGCGGCCATGGCCATGGTCTGCTTTTCCAGCGACTCGCGTACGCCGCCGAGGCGACCGTCAATCGTGGGGCGGATACCAACTTTCGGCAGGTTTTTTAGAACGGGATGGATCATTTTTTTGAGGTGGTAGTTATTTGTTTTGAGCGGCGATTTGTTTGCGGCGGTAGTGTTCGTCAGGGCGATTGTCGATGCGATCGCTGACCTCGGAGGGAAGAAATTTCGGTCCACCGACGGACAGGGTTCCGACAATGATGCGGGCCCATTTGTCAAGCATGAGGAGGATATTGAAAACCTCGGTGTCCGAGGCGCCAAGCGCGACTGGGCCGTGATTTTCCATCAGCACCACTTTCGGAAACGAGCCGTATTGGGCATGGTGCGCATGGAGAGCTTTGCGGAATTCGCGGGCGAGCGCCAAACCCGGATCCAGATAAGGAACAACGGCGATGTTGCGGCCGCAGACGACGATTGCATCGGGGAAGAGATGCTTCAAAAAGGGTTTCGCGCCGTGCTCGGAGCAGACGATCGAGAGAACGGATTCCGCATGGCAATGCCCGACCCACTTTGCTCCTGCTTCAAACAAACAAACGGCATGCAGGAAGGTTTCCACCGAGGGGAGTTTCGCGTTGGAATCGACGCGGGAGGCTTCCAGAACCGCGCGAACAGTGGTGTCATCGGCGGAGGCGTCGTCCAAGGCTGCAAGCGCGACGTCAGCTTTCACGCGCGTGATGCCGGCTTCTTCGATCGTCGAGAGACTCGCGCCGGAGGCCTTCACGAGGAACGTGCCATCACCGAGCGATGCACTCGTATTGCCCTCGCCCAGTATCGCTAGGCGTCGCTCTTCGCGACCGATCTCGCGGGAGAGTTTGATTAATTTCTGCATCGTCTCGTTCATTGGAAAAAATCTTTCTGCGTTGGGTTTTTCTGCAGCGTGCATTCGTGCCGCTTCAGATCCACGAAATCAAACATCACCTCCGCCCCCTTCCACAATAGTTTTTTTGGCCGAAGATGGTTCTGCGTTTTGGAGGTGATGGTGCGTTTCATCTTTCCTCGCACCTATCCAAGAGCTATGAGGAAATCATGCGAACCGCCACACCCCGTCCATCCCGCCCGCTCGGGTTCACTCTCATCGAGCTTTTGGTCGTCATCGCGGTCATTGCAATTTTGGCAGGATTGGTCCTGCAGACGGCGGGGTATGCCCAGAAGAAGGGCGCTCGCAGTCGCGCCGAGGCGGAGATCGCGGCGCTATCGGCAGCATTGGAAAACTACAAAGCTGATATTGGAGATTATCCCAAACTCACCAATGGCAGCAGTTCGGGAACAGCGACACCTGGAACAAATCAACTTTCTATTCTGCGAGGCGCTCTTGCTCCTACAAGTGGGAAAGTTTATTTCGAGTTCACCAAACAAATGGGGAGTTCCAAC
>RFZT01000466.1 GCA_009920585.1 bacterium | reverse complement strand
GTCGTCCGCCTCATTCCAGGCGTCTTGGGGGACGATCAATCCGCCGAGCAGGATTCGTTCGCCGAGGGGATTTTGGATCACCCCCACTACACGCGTCCGTCGGAATACAAAGGATGGAAGGTTCCCGACGTCCTTCTCTCGGGAAACCACAAAGCGATTGCAGAATGGCGCAAGGAAACAGCGCTAGCGACGACGCGTCAACGCCGGCCAGATTTAATTAACCCCACCGCTGCCTGATCGATCTGAAGACCCCTGAAACCCTCGCATTGCGATTTCACCAAGGATAAGTCTAGGTTAGTTCAGAAGATCACTCGATCCGTCACGGAAAGAAAAACACGAACCCATTTTATATATCTCTCATGTGGAACACCGCTCATCAGCACATCCTTAATCTCACGGCCTACGAACCCGGCAAACCGGTCGAAGAACTCGCCCGCGAAATGGGTTTGGAACCTTCGGCGATCATCAAACTCGCCTCGAATGAAAACCCTCTCGGCCCCTCCCCCGCTGCACTGGAAGCGATGACTCAAATGCTCCACCGTTCGCATTTTTATCCTGATGGTGGCGCTTGGGCGCTCCGGAATGCGATAGCGGAAAAACTCGGCGTGAAACGTGAGAATGTCATCCTCGGTAATGGCTCCAACGAGATCATCGAATTTATCGGCCATGCATTTCTCAAACCCGGCGACGAGGTGATCACCGCGAAACATGCTTTCGCCGTTTACTCCCTCATGGCGCAACTTTTCGGCGCCACGACCGTTGAGGTTCCTGATCCCGGTTACACCCACGACCTCGACGCCATGCTGGCAGCGATCACTCCGAAGACTCGGCAGCTTTTTATTGCGAATCCAAACAATCCAACAGGAACGATGGTCACACAAGAAGCCATCGACCGCTTCATGGAACGTGTCCCCGATCACGTATTGGTGATCTTTGACGAAGCCTACTTTGAGTTTCTCGACCACGCTCCGGATGTGCTTCGTTATGTCCGCGAAGGCCGAAACGTCGTCGTGATGCGCACCTTTTCAAAAATCCAGGGCTTGGCCAACCTTCGCATCGGCTACGGGATCGCCCCTGCAAAAATCGCCGAGGTCCTCCAAAAAACCCGCCAACCTTTCAATGCCAATGGCATCGCTCAGGCCGGCGCCCTTGCTGGATTGGCTGATGAAACCCACATGCGCCGCACACGCGAACTCACCAATGAGGGACGCGAATATCTCCAAGCGGAATTCACGGCCATGGGCCTCCACTTTATCCCAAGCGTGGCCAATTTTGTCCTCCTCCAAGTGGGCGACGGCGATGCGGTTTTTCAGGCCCTCCTCCGTCGCGGTATCATCGTTCGCGCGATGCGCAGCTACAAATTACCCGATTGGATTCGCGTTTCCGTTGGCACGATGGAGCAGAACCGCCGCTTCATCGCTGACCTTCGAGCGCTCGATCAGGAGGGCGCTATCGCTCACGCCAGCCAAGCCTGATCATGTCGCACTCGGACACCATTGCCGCCGTGGCGACACCGCCTGGCGAGGGAGCGATCGCGATGGTGAGGATCTCTGGATCGCATGCTCACGCCATCGCGAGCCAGATTTTTGA
>RFZT01000465.1 GCA_009920585.1 bacterium | reverse complement strand
GATGTTCTCGTTAAGGTTACGTTCGATTAGTCTGGTGGGGTAACAATGTTCTCAACAATTGATCGTTCGATTGTCTATGAGGTAGGCACAGACATCACCGAAAACGACATCAATATCGTGTCTGACTTGTGGACGATGGAGGATCGACAGGTTTATCGCGGTGCCCGTGATCCGAACTACACGCATGCGAATGTCTACTGGCTCTATGATCCCGATAGTCTTGACCGAGTTGGATTGTCTGAACACAAGCTCGATGACCCGAGTGATGTCGCCCTTCTGTGGTACAAGGAGAACCCGTTCAACACCCTTCTACAAGAAGATGGTTGGGTCGAAGGCGAGAGCTTTTGGAGTAAGGTTCCGAGTCATGTCTACGAACAGTGTCTCGCAGAGGGATGGACAACGCCCGCCGCTGTCGCTGAACGTTGCTTGCGTGGATCGACGCGTGTTGTGACAGTTGATACATTGATCGCAAAGCCGAAGGTCTACTCGTGTGCAAAGTGTAAGACAAAGTCCTTCACAAAGTCCGCATGTTCCACCGAGTCAACGCTAGACTTTCCTGAAAAGGAAAAAGTTTGGTTTATTGATGAACGTATGGTTGTGTATACTCCCCCCGCAGGGTCTAGTGTTTGGTCGATTACGCAACCGCAGTCGCCTTCCGACCCTTCTTCACAGCCGGAGGTGCAGACGGTGCCGGTGCAGCCGGTGGAGTCGGTGGACGAGTCTCCTCATTCGTCTCCTCCGGAAACGCATCCTCAGTAGCGATGTCAAGCTTCGCGGGGCGGTCCTCCTCGTCCTCCTCAGGCTCCTTGATGTCAGCGAACGCTGCCTTGGCACCCACCCGCTGGGGCGGGAAGACCTTCGCGAGAACGACACGCCACGTCACACCGCAGCCAGTGCCGGTCACGTAGATGGACGGCGTGATGACCATGCGGCCCTCGAATCGCTTCGGGAAGACCTGCTCGAGGTTGTCGGGCGTGAGCTCGATCGTGTTCCCCTTCTCATCAACCGCGTCCATCCCGACCTGGCCATCCCAGATCGAGATCTTCATGCGGAGAGACGGAGGATACTTGCCGTTCGGCACCCACTCGCCATTGACCTTCTCAACACTCGGCGTGAGCAGAGGCTTGCACGTGTCGCGGATCGTCGACTCGGAGCGAGACTTACCGAACCAGCGACCGCTGTTCGCAGTGGCAGAGTGGATGACCTTCTCGGAGAGGTCGAGTAGGAAGTTGTAGAAGAGGCCAACCTCCGAGCCGTCAGTGCTACGCTCCTTCGCATACGGATCGCAACCCTTCAGCGAAGCCAGGAGTGAGTAGTTACGCTGACCAGTCTTATCGTCCTCGCGAACGACAAGACCTGCGGGGTAGCTGATTCGCGGAATGCGAACCTGAAGCGGGACATTGTTGTACTTGATCGGAACGGTCTTGCCTCCAGCCTTGTTTGCACGGATCTCGCCGATGGTGATGCGGTTGATGTCGAGGTTCTCAGAAGGGATGATTGCAGTGGTGGCCATTTTGTCTGTTGTGAGATCCAATACCCTCGGTGGCACGGAATTCGTTTTCCGCGTAGGTTTCCAGTTTTCAAGATTGT
>RFZT01000464.1 GCA_009920585.1 bacterium | reverse complement strand
GCCATGGCTGCGTCCGATCATGGGGGTAAATTTATGTTCCTTCGCGCGAACGGCGACGGCTTCGCGGAGCGCGAGCAGATCCTTTTCTAGCAGGTTGAGGGACTCCAGCATTTGTACGGCCAGCGTCGTGTCGAGAAGGTCGGAGGAGGTGAGGCCTTGGTGAATCCAACGTGCGGCTGGGCCAACGCGGGAGGCGACGTCCTCAATGAACGCGATCACATCGTGGTTCGTGCGTTTTTCGATTTCCCGAACATTGTCGATATCGAAGGCCCCCTTCGCGCGGATCTCGGCGGCATCCTCTTTCGGGATCGTGCCTAACTCCGCCATCGCTTCGCAGGCGAGGGTTTCGATCTCGAGCCAAATTTCCAATTTTCTCTTCTCGGTCCAAAGGGACCGCATTTCCGGCAGTGAGTAACGTTCAATCATCAGGCGGGCATTAAAACCACCTCAACGGGATTACGCCAACACCGGAATGAAAAAAATCCAACATGGCAGAAATCGCTCTTTCCGGACGGTTCACATTATTGTCTGCATTTTTTCTATTGCCGGATTGGGATGGTGCGCTAATCTTCCGCTCCTGCCAAATGCCCGTGAAGGTGATCGCAAGGTCACTTAGCGGATAAGAAAGCAGGAGATTTAAACAAACAAATTCATCCGCCAGGGTAGCTCAGCGGTAGAGCAGGGGACTCATAAGCCCTTGGTCGGGAGTTCGATTCTCCCCTCTGGCACCAAAATATTTTATGGCCAATACCAAATCAGCAGCAAAAAGCGCCCGCCAAAGCACGAAACGTCGTGAACGCAACGCCTCCGTCATCACCGGTGTAAAAACCCGTCAAAAGAAGCTCCGTGCAGCCCTCGCAGGCGGCGACGCGGCCGTGTCGAAATCGGAATTCAGCGCATGCTCTTCCGCTCTCGATAAAGCTGTTAAAAGCGGCACAATCCACCGCAACGTGGCCAATCGCCGCAAGAGCCGCTTGAACAAGGCTCTCGTGAAAGCGACCGCAGCCAAGTAATAACGAAGGGGCGATACACTTCGCCCGGCCGCGTGCATGGAACTAGGGTTTCATGCACTTTATTGCGGCAATCCTGAACCATGCCGATACCCGATTTCCAATCTCTGATGCGGCCACTCTTAGAAGCTCACGCAGATGGGAAGGAGCATATCAATCGTGATTTGGTTGCGCGCCTCGGTGACCAGTTTGGCCTGACAGACGGAGAGCGCCGCGAGATGTTGCCGAGTGGTGGTGCACGTCGGTTTGAAAATCGGATTGGGTGGGCAAAGTCTCACATTACGCAAGCTGGCTTGCTGTCGGCACCTCGTAGGGCAATTTCGATGATTACGGATCGTGGACGCGAAGCACTACGTGTTCACTCTGAGCGAATCGACCTGCGCGCCCTGAACGGGTTTGAAGAATATCGTGAGTTTCGCAACCGTCGCAAGAATCCAAGCGATGAGGAAGCCGAGTCTATTGACGGAGAGATGCCTGATGCGCAGACGCCTGAAGAGTTGCTAGAGAACGCTTATCTGCAGGTTCGGAGGCAGATTGAGGGTGATTTGCTTGCACAGATCAAGAGTGCTCCACCTGAATTC
>RFZT01000463.1 GCA_009920585.1 bacterium | reverse complement strand
TCACGGGTACGCACGTCAAGAAAGCGAGCAGCGCCGCTTTTAAGCGCCTCAGCAGCATCCGAGGGCGAAATGAAAACCAACTCGTCCTGCTCGTGCGCTTCTAGGATTCTGGCTAGGGCCTCTTGGGGATCAACGCCGTCATTCCTTGCACAAACCCCCTCGAGCGTTTCCTTGGGCTGAAACCCACAACTGGCACAACCTCCAATATGATAGTGGCGAAAAAGAGCGCGCTGGGCTCCGGGATAGGCTTGAAGCAACTCGGCCATCGTGATCTGCGGTGAAAGCGACATTTCAACTAACATAGATATTTTTTCCCCCATGCCAAGGCCCGACCATTATTCCGCTACGGCGCCGAGCAAATTCACGACCACTGTTCCACCCATCCCCTGCCCGATCTGCATAGCTAGCTTGGGCTCCACTGCGCGACCATGAGGAGGTGATTCCGGAAGGCCCAAGGCGGGATCAATCCCGCTCGGCCAGGACGGCACCGCGCGCACCCGTAACCCTTCCGCGATCAGGCTCGCTTCGAGCAATCCAGAAGCAGCCAAAGCGTGGCCAGTCGTTCTTTTGAGCGCGGAAATCCAAGGCAAACTCGTTCCAAAAACGCGGTGCAAACATCCAACTTCAGCAGCATCGAATCTCGGAGTGCCAGTGGCATGGAGGGAAATCCAGTCCACCTCGCTCCCCTCCCCGCGCTTGTCCACCGCACAAACTCGGGCTCGATGGAGCAACTCCTCGAGAACGCGGGCATCCGGATCAGGAGCCATGAGATGAGAGGCCTCATTGGCCAACTCCCCGCCGATCCATTCGGCCAGGGGCGAGGCCCCTCGCCGCCTCGCGTGAGCCTCAGACTCCAATATCACGCAAGCCGCCCCCTCCACGGGAGCCATACCCGAGCGACCTGCGCTGAGCGGTCGGCAATCCACATTACTCGAGACACTCCGATTTCTCTCCATCGCGGAACGCACAACGGGAGTCACCTCCGCGTCCGCCGCTACGGCCACGATCAAGTCAGCCATCCCTGAAGCCACCAGCGATCCCGCCAAATATAAAATCTGTGCACCGGTCGCAGAAGCGGCATTGAGCGAAAAATCGGGCCCACCGAGCCCGTAGCGAACGGTCGTCACCGCGCTAATCGCATTACTCCGCCAGCGACTGATCGAATAGGGTGAGAATTTTTTTGCAGATCCCATCTCCGATTCCATCGCGCACAACCCGCCCAGAGAACTCCCGCTCACGCATCCCCAGCGTGAATGTCTCTGCTTGACCTCCTCCCCCCGCAAGCGGTTTCGCACTGAAGAAAGACCCCCGGCCGTCCAAGCCTGCTCGACGACCGCCAGCGCAAGAAGTTGGTGTCGGGCGAGAATCGATGAGTCGCCCGCTCCGATACCCGCAAGCGCAGCCAGCGAATCCCCATCCGGCGGGCTCCCGCTCACTCGGCGATCCAACCGCGCCTCCTCAAACAGCGCGTCGATCGAATCCGTCCCGCCACAAAGCACCCCGCAAGAGGTCAACCAAACGCGGGAATGAGGAGGAGATAAAAGCATGAATTTCTCTGGAGCTTAAAAGCAGAATCGGATTTTAGACAGAATTACA
>RFZT01000462.1 GCA_009920585.1 bacterium | reverse complement strand
TGTGACGGTTTCGCCGGGAGTGATGGGGAAGTTCAGGTGCGCGAGCGGGCCCTCTTTCAAGACGCGGTTGCTGTTTTCCGGGATGTCAAAATTCGAGGCTGCCGTGCCGCCCAAGCCGGTTTGGGTGATGGGTTCGATTTTCCGTATGGCACAGGAAGCACCGGTGACATTGAGGCCGCTCCAATCCAAGCCCTTGGTTTCATCAGGAACTTTCATTGCCTCGGGGGTTTTATCCTCGCGCACGGGCTGGAGGGCCGCGAAGGTTTTATTGACGGCTTCGGTGACCTGCTTCTGTCGCTCGGTCGGAACCGGCACAAACGGAGGATACGCACGGCCGCGGTTGGCATCGTGGTTCTCGACCCCGACCTCATTGATGCTGTTGAAATAGGCCATTAGGCTGAAGAAATCGTTCTGGGAGATCGGGTCGAATTTATGGTCGTGGCAGCGGGCGCACCCGATCGTCATTCCCATCACTGCTGTGCCGTAGGTGCTCACACGGTCCACGGCGTATTCGACGAGCCACTCTTCGTTGATCGAGCCGACCTCGTTGTTGATGCCGTGGTTTCGGTTGAAGGAAGTGGCGACCTTTTGGTCGAGCGTGGCATTCGGCAGGAGGTCGCCGGCCAGTTGCTCGGTGAGGAACTGGTCGTAGGGCATGTTTTTGTTGAAGGCATTGATGACCCAGTCGCGCCACGGCCAGCTCGTGCGAACGAAATCCAACTGAATCACATTCGTATCGCCGAAGCGGGAGAGGTCGAGCCAGTCGATCGCCATGCGTTCGCCGTAGTGGGGCGACGCCAACGCGCGGTCCACCATATTTTCGTAGGCCTTGTCGGAAGTGTCGGCTACGAAGGCGTCAATTTCCTCGGGAGTTGGTGGCAGGCCAAGGAGATCCATGTGCACGCGGCGCACGAGGGTTTCCTTGTCGGCCTCGGGCGAGGGTTTGATGCCTTTGGACTCGAGCTTCGCGAGGATGAAGTTATCGATCGGCGTGCGTGGCCAAGACTTGTCCTTCACCTCCGGCACGGACGGCTTCACCGGTGCGACGAACGCCCAATGGGGCTCGTATTTCGCACCTTGGCGGATCCACTCGGTGAGCGTGGCGACCTGCTCCTCGGTGAGCGGGGTTTTCTTCGAAGTCGGCGGGGGCATGACGGAGTTCGGGTCATGGCTGATGATGCGCTGGAGGAGGAGGCTTTGCTCCGGCTTGCCGGGGACGACGCCGTGGCGGGGCGGTTCGCCCGCCTTGGCGAGATTGGCGCGCGAGTGTTCCTCGGTGTCGAGGCGGAAGGGGCTGGACTGGTTTTGGGCGTCGGGGCCGTGGCAGGCGAAGCAGTTGTTCGATAAAATCGGGCGCACCTGGCTACTGAAGGAGATCTTGTCTCCTCCCGCTTGGGACGCCGCCGCAGGCTTCTTTGCTTCCGGAGCGACCGGTTGGGCTGGTTTTTTGTCATCCGACGAAACGGGATCACCCACCTTCTCTGGAGCTTTTTTGCAAGAAAGCAATGGCCAGGCGACCGCGACTGCCAGCAAAATCGCGCCCTTCGATATCATCGCTTTTTTTATCATTCAGTCCCTTGGGTAGGCTTACGCTAGGATGTCGCGGATGACATGGCCGT
>RFZT01000461.1 GCA_009920585.1 bacterium | reverse complement strand
TCGCAGCCAGCGATCCGAGCCTCACGGTCGAGGTCACCGCTCGCGATCAGGGAAAAATCGTCGCCACAGCGGAAGGTGTCGCCCGAGACACCATCACCCTGAAAATTCCTAACCAGAAGCTCTGGACCCCTGAAAATCCGTTCCTTTACGACCTGCGTATCGACCTTAAAAAAGACGGCGCCGTGATCGATCGGGTGGATAGCTATTTCGGCATGCGCAAAATCTCCACCGGCAATGTCGATGGGGCTCCCCGCATTCTTCTCAATAACAAACCCTACTACCAAGTCGGCCTCCTTGAGCACGGTCGCTGGCCAGACAGCATCTTCACTCAACCTTCGGATGAGTGCCTCCAATGGGAAATCCAGACCGCGAAAGACATGGGCTTTAATACCATTCGTTCGCACCTGAAAGTGGAATCCGAGCGATGGTATTCTTGGTGCGATAAGCTGGGTATGCTCATCTGGCAGGATATGCCCGTTCCGACGTTTTTTAGCGCTTATCGGCCTAAGTCAGAAGAGGACAAACAGATCCTGCGCGATACCCTCCGAGATATGATTGTGCAGCGGTATAATCACCCCAGCATCATCAGTTGGATTATTTTTAACGAAGGTGGGGCCCAATTTGAGCCTCGAAAAATGACCCTCTTGGCCAAAAAACTCGATGGGAGTCGTCTCATCAATACCACGAGCCATATTTGGCTGACCGATGAGGCGAAACGTGAGCCGGGAGACAGTCAGTCCCGCTTTAATACCGACTACTACGACGCCCATTGCTACGAGCGCACCCTGAAGTTTTACTACGAAGGCAACACGAGCTACATCCCAGCCGCCTTCGGGGAATTTGGGGGCATCGGCTTGAAGATTGACGGTCACACTTGGAATCCCACCAAAAAACCTTGGGGATATGGCCCGTTGGCGGAATCCGCAGATCAGCTGGTCAGTGAATACGAGAAATTGGTCAAACAAGCCGTCGCCATGCGTCAGAGCGACGATCTTTGTGCCATCATCTACACCGAGTTGGTTGACCACCTTGACGAAGTGAACGGCTTCATCACCTTTGACCGGAAGGTGCTCAAGGTGGACGTCGAAAAAATGCGGAAGATCAACGAGCTTTTCCGCGATTCGGCAACAGTCTTCCAATCCACCGCTCCCTCAGCGGGCAAACCACAACCATGATGTCTCTCATCGCCACTTTGACTCTCGCCACTTTGCCGTTGGAAACCCTTTCCACATCCGGGGCCTCGGAACCCCCGTTATACCGATTTCCCGGCATCCAATCGGACGCCGTGGGCAAGAAGCTTCAGGCCTCGATGATCTGGGCTGGACCCGAGGCGCTTGGCGAAGGCGTGGCGGTCACGTTCCGCAAAACTTTCACCCTCGACAAGGTGCCAACACGCGCTGCGCTTTCGATTTTTGCCGATGCCCGCTACATCCTCTGGGTGAACGGCAAATATGTGGACCGCGGTCCCTGCCGCTTCCAGCCTAACGGCCCCGAATACGATGTCCTCGAGATCGCGCCTCACTTACAGGCCGGCAAAAATGTGCTGGCCGTCTTAGTTGTGGGCAATCTCTCCGGAGGAAAAATCATGCGCCATGTTCCGGGTTTGACGGCGCTTCTGGA
>RFZT01000047.1 GCA_009920585.1 bacterium | reverse complement strand
GCGGATAAGCGCACGAATCGCGTGCTCGTGGTCACCCGCACGGAAAACTACCGCTATGTGCGGGACGTGATCGCTCAACTCGACTCCTCCGCAGATTTTGAAGAACCCTATGTGCGCGTGCTCAATTATGTTCCGGTGAACGACATCTTCCCAGTCCTGAGCGACATGCTTGCCGAAAAAGATAGTGAGCAAGAGGGCGGAACCGGAGGAAATGCAAACTCATCGAACCAAGGGAAAAATTCCAACCCACTTTCTAACTCGCAAGGGAATTCAAAAAACTCAAACAACTCAAATGACTCCTTGTCCGGCAGCAACGGAATGAGTCGTCCGGATCGCTTGAGTAATGAAACTGAGCAGGGGGCTCCCCAGTCCGTAACAATAGGTGAGATTCGCCTGATTGCGGATAATAATTCCAACAGCGTGATTGTCTTTGGCCCGCCGGAGAGCAAGCTGCGCGCAAAGCAGATTCTCCAACTCCTCGACCAACGCCCAAAGCAAGTCTATCTCGCTGTGGTCATCGGCCAACTTCGTCTTGATAAGGGGATGGAATACGGGGTAAGCTACCTCATTCGGAATAAAGGATTTTCACCGATCAGTAACTTCCTAGGCAATTCCGATGGTAGTGGTATTGCGGCAACGGTTCTGAACCCGCAAGTCTCCGGTGGATTTCCGAATCCCGCCAGCATTGTGAATCCCGGTTCCCTGACACCAGCCCTTTCCGCTTTGTCTGGACTCACGATGTACGGAACGATTGCCGACTCTGTCGATGTCTTTGCCCGTTTTTTAGAAAGCACAAATCGATTCCGTACATTGTCGCGTCCCGTCATCTATACGACAAACAACCGCAAGGCGACGATTCTCTCGGGGAAAAAAGTCCCCGTTCCCACGCAGTCCCTCACCAGCGCGACGGGTGGTGGATTTTCGGGCAATGGCAGCTCGATTACTTCAAACATCCAATATCAGGACGTCGTTCTCAAGCTCGAGGTCATCCCTCTCATCAACTCGGATCGCGAGGTCAACCTCGTGATAGCCCAAACTAATGACAATATCGTCGGTAAGGAATCCATCTCGGGGAACGAGGTTCCGGTCATTGCGACGCAGGAAATCACGACCAGTGTGCGTGTTCCAAATGGAGCCACGATTGTTCTCGGTGGACTCATTTCCGAGGACAAGGAACGCAATGTGAGCGGGCTTCCCTACATTTCGCAAATCCCCGTGCTCGGAACACTGCTCGGCGGGCGAACGGACACCAAAGTCAAAAAAAGTGAACTCATCGTGATGATTCAGCCGGTCGTCGTGGATTCCAATCAGGAGATGATGAAGGGCAGTGCCTATGAAGCTGATCGCACACCGCTTGGACGCGATGGGCAGGAAATGACGGCTCCCATTGCTGAGCAAACTCACCCTCCAGCTGTCTGGAAGCCCACTCCAGTTCCGCCCGTGAAGGAAAAGAAAAAATTCCGTTTCCCTTGGTCTAAGGAGCAAAATGATTGATGACCTGCTGCAACTGGCGCTCCTTAACGGATGTGTCGATAAAGAGGCCTGTGATGCGCTCCTTCGCAATGCTGCGGTTGAGCAGCGCTCCCTTGTTGCTGCCATCCTTGATGCCAAGATCGTTCGCGAGCCGGAATTTTTGTGTGCCCTTGCCGATCGCCTTCATCTTCCTTGGCGGGACGAAGAGGCGGTTGCTACGATCGAGCATGTGCGCGACAAGTTTCCCGCCAGACTTGCTCTCGGTCAGATCGTGATTCCTGAGGCGATGGTCGATGGCGGTGAATTACGTGTTTTTGCGTTTGATCCGTTTGATTTTGCGGGATTGCAGGCCGTGGCTCAATTTTGGAAAGGGCCAGTGAGAATGGTGATGACCACCCGACGCCGACTGGTGGATATTCTCAGGACCACCTATGGCGTGGGAGCCGATACTTTCGAGGAACTGCTCGAGGGTCGTGAGGACGACCTTCCCGGAGGCGTTCAGGAAGAGGTCAATGTTGTCGATGAAGAGGATTCCGAAGCTTCCGTGATGAAGTTTGTGAATCAGATTCTCCGCGAAGGTTTGCAACAAGGGGCCACGGATATCCACTTTGAGCCCTTCGGCAAAGATCTACGCATCCGCTATCGCATTGATGGCGTTCTTCACGAGACACCCGTTCCCCAGCGAATCAAGGTGCTCCAGGATTCGGTGATTTCCCGTCTCAAAATCATGTCCGCGCTCGATATTGCGGAGCGGCGCCGTCCACAAGATGGTCGCATCGCTCTTGAGATCGCAGGACAACCGATCGACGTTCGTGTGGCCACGATTCCCAGCGTGTATGGGGAAAACGTGAGCCTGCGTCTTCTGGGGCAGCAAACATTCAACTTCGCCTCGCTCGGTCTGGATCCCGAAAATGAGCGGCGTATTCGCAACCTGATATCGATCCCCAACGGCATCATCCTAGTCACTGGTCCAACGGGTTGCGGTAAGAGTACTTCGCTCTACACTTTTTTAAGTTCCATCAATACCAAGGAGCGTCGCATCGTGACGATTGAAGATCCGGTGGAACATAAGCTCGATGGGGTGATCCAGATCGCCGTTAAGCCTGAAATCGACCTCACCTTTGCCACGGCGTTGCGTAGTATTCTTCGAGGTGATCCGAATGTGATCATGGTCGGTGAAATGCGTGATCTCGAGACCACCGAGATCGCTATCCGTGCCGCTCTCACAGGTCACTTGGTTTTTAGTACGCTGCATACGAATGATGCCGTTGGTGGCATTACTCGTCTTCTCGACATGGGAGTAGAACCATTTTTGGTCGGATCTTCCGTTCGTTCGTTTATCGCTCAGCGTCTCGTTCGCCGCCTGTGTCCTCATTGCTCACAGCCTGGCGAAAATAAAGACGACGAGCTTCAGGGGATTGGATTTCCCCTCGAGTTCTCATCTAAAATCCGTCGCCCAGTGGGCTGTGAACGCTGCCGCAACACAGGTTACGCTGGCCGAACCGCTCTCTATGAGATTTGCCTGATGAGTACACGAATGCAGGAACTCATCCAGAAGCGTGCGACCGGATCGGATCTTCGTGATCTTGCCATCCGCGAGGGAATGGTGCCTCTCCGCAAGTCAGGTTGGCAAAAAGTCTCTGAGGGAATCACCTCGATTGCTGAAGTCGTTCGCGTGACGTCCAACGAAGTCGATATGCTGAATGAGTGAAAGTGATGCCTGATGCCGGATTTTAACTACAAAGCGACGGCTGTGGATGGAGTGATCTCCACTGGAGTGATCGCCTCGAAAACGCGCTCCGAAGCCTATCGGACTCTGCGTTCGCGTGGTCTTAACCCCATCAGTGTGGGAGAATCGACCGGCAAAGCGGTCGCAGATCAGGCGGTTCAGGATCCTAGCCAGTTGGTGAAGCTTTCCACCTCGCAGTTGCTGTTCTTCACCGAGGAGTTGGCCGAGTTGCTTGAAGCTGGGCTTAAGCTGGAGTCCGCTCTGAAGGTCATCGAGCAAAGACAGGAAAAATCGGGCATCCAACCGATCGCTGCCCGCCTACGCCAACGCGTTCGAGATGGTTTTAATTTTTCAGCGGCTCTCCAAGAGTGCAACAAGACGTTTGATTCTTTGTACTGCAATCTTGTTGCAGCGGGAGAGGCCTCCGGTGCCCTTCCACAAATCCTGAAGCGGCAATGTGCCTATCTCACACTTATCGAAGACCTGCGTCGCCGAGTGATCTCGTCGCTCTTATACCCTGCTATCGTTTTTACTTCGGCGATCGTGTTGATGTTTGTGTTCCTCACGTTTTTGGTCCCCCAACTTTCTGTTCTGTTGGGAAAGACAGGACAGAAATTGCCGCTCATCACGCAACTCCTCATTTCTGTAAGCCAGTTTTTTGCTGCGTGGTGGTGGGCTGTCATTGCCCTGATCGGTCTGGTAGTCCTTCTTGTTCGCGCGGCAGTTCAAACCCCTGCAGGTCGCGCGTGGTGGCATCGTTCGATGCTGGACTTGCCAGTGGTCGGTCCGGTTCTTCGTGCCAAATTCTACGCTGAGATGTTGCAGACTCTTTCGACGCTGGTCTCAAATGGAGTGGCGCTTCTTCAGGGGCTCCAGTTGATGATTAACGCCACCAGCAACGTGTTCCTTCACGGATTGCTGGTCCAAGTTTCTTCGATGGTAGGTGAGGGGACGAGTCTGGCGAACGCTCTTCGCCGGGTGGGATTTTTCCCCCCTGTGATGATGGATATTCTTTCAGTGGGTGAGCAGACCGGAGACATTGGAGGTGCGTTGGACCGAGCTGCACGGCGTTTCGACCGTGACCTTACAAGCCGCATCGGTCATCTCACCACACTCGTTCAACCAGCGATCATTTTGCTCGTTGCCCTGTTCGTGGGCATTGTGGCTTACTCAATGATCGCGGGTATTCTCACCAGTGTTAGTTCCCTTAAAGCACGCTGATATGCCCTAAGGGGTAAGCTTCCCCTCGCTCGCAAGTCACAGCTTGTGACCCATTTTTTTCTTTTTGGTTTCGAGGTATTTTGCGTTGTGTGGGTTCGGGACCGAGTGAACTGGGATTTGCTCCACGATTTCGATGTCATAGGCCTCGAGGCCGACCACCTTGCGTGGGTTGTTCGTGAGGAGGCGGATTTTGTGAACGCCGAGGTCAGCGAGGATTTGCGCGCCGAGGCCGTAGTCACGCAGATCCATCGGGAACCCTAGCTTTTCATTAGCTTCGACGGTATCAAGCCCTTGTTCTTGGAGTTTGTAAGCTCGGATTTTGGGGCCCAAACCGATGCCGCGGCCATAGCTTGATGGAGTTGAGATCCGCAGTCGCAGCGCCGAGAGGCAAAAACATCACCGGTCAGGCATTCGCTGTGCACGCGAACGAGGGTGGCTTTGGTCGGAGAAATTTTCCCCATCACGAGCGCAATGTGGTGCATTCCGTCAACGAGGGAGCGGTAAAGGTGGAGGTCAAAATCGCCGTAGTCCGTGGGCATCAAAATCGATTCCTCACGTTCGACGAGCTTCTCGCTTTTGCGACGGTAGGCGATGAGATCCTGAATGGAACACATCTTAAGTTTGTGCTTCTGCTTGAAGCGAACGAGATCGGGAAGGCGTGCCATGGCGCCATCGTCTTTCATGATCTCGCAAATGACACCTGATGGGTCTAATCCGGCCAAGCGAGCGAGATCCACGGCGGCCTCGGTGTGTCCAGCGCGTCGGAGAACCCCACCGGCCTTGGATTGGAGCGGAAAAACATGTCCCGGTTGGATCAGGTCGCCGATATTGGACTGCGGATCAGAGAGAACTTTAATGGTTGCAGCACGATCTTTTGTGCTGATGCCGGTGGTGATTCCACGAGTGGCATCGACGGAAACAGTGAAGTCGGTTTTAAAAAACTCGCGGTTTTGAGAAACCATGCGCTGCAAGCCGAGTTGAGAAGCGCGTTCTTCTGTGATCGGAGCGCAGATGAGACCTCGGCCAAATTTGGCCATGAAGTTCACCGCATTCGGTGTGACCTTGGCGGCTGCCATCACGAGATCGCCTTCATTTTCCCGGTCGGCATCGTCTGTGACGATGACCATGCGACCGCGTCGGATATCGGCAATCACTGCCGGGATGGGATCAAAAGGAGATTTCATGATGGGCAAAGCTGATTCCTACCAGACCACGTTGAATCAGGAAAGACGCTTGATTCTTTCTTTGCATGGGGTCCTAGGCTAATGACTCGCAGATGGAATTCGATTTTGTGGTCGTGGGCGGTGGGAGCGCTGGATATGCGGGTGCGAGAACCGCTGTGGATCTGGGATTGCGGACGGCTGTCATTGAGGGAGGGAGTGAAGTCGGCGGACTTTGCATCCTCCGAGGATGCATGCCTAGCAAGACATTGCTGGAATCGGCAAGACGCTTCCGTGTTCTCCAGAGAGCGGGAGAGTTTGGTCTGGCATTGGATCATCCTCGTTTCGACGTCGGTGCGATCATCGAGCGAAAAAAAAGACTCGTTGGAGAGTTTGCTGATTATCGAAAAGGTCAACTGGAGGCGGGACGATTTGATTTCATTCGCGGGGAGGCCGTTTTTTTAAGCCCTAATGAAGTTTCGGTAAATCAGCTCGATGGCACGGAACAGATCATTCGATCCAAAGTCTTTCTCTTGGCGACAGGTTCAAAAATCGCGGTCCCCCCAGTCCCAGGTTTGGCGGAAGCGGGTTGCCTGACGAGCGACGATATGCTCGATAGAACCGAGATGCCGGACTCCCTCATTGTTCTTGGCGGTGGGCCGGTGGCATTGGAATTGGCCAGCTATTGCCGCGCCTTTGGGTGTCGAGTGACTCTCATTCAACGGAGCCCGCACATTCTCAGTTCCACGGATGCGGATGTTGCTGGTGCGCTCGAAGTAGCGCTTCGAGATGATGGGATCGAAATCCACACCGGAACTCGGCTCATCCGAGTCGAAAAAAACGATCAAATTCGGCGGGTTGTTTTTGAAAAAGGGGGACGCGAGATGGCGGTTGAAGCGTCACACATCCTGAACGCGCTGGGGCGGACGCCGCAACTCGCCGGAACCGAGGAACTCGGTCTAGAGCTCCGAGGCGGACGCATTGATGCCGACATCCACCAGCGGACCTCGGTTGCTAATATTTTTGCAGCTGGGGACGTCTGTGGGCCATGTGAGGTCGTTCATGTCGCGATCCAACAGGGCGAGGCCGCTGCTGCGAATGCGGCATCGTTTCTTGGAGTTCGCTCAGGACCGCTCAAGTTTATGGATTATCGGCTCAAACTTTTCGCTGTTTTTTCGGAACCGCAATTGGCTTGCGTTGGTGCGACGGAGGCGGAGCTTCATGCCGATGGGACGCCTCATGTTACCGCAACCTATCCCTTTAACGATCACGGAAAATCTCTCGTGATGGGCGAGACGGCGGGCTTTGTGAAAATCACGGCTTCAAAAGAAACGGGCGAGATCCTCGGGGCAGCCGTCGTGGGGCCCGACGCGGCGGAATTGATTCATGAAGTGACTGTGGCTATGCACTACCACGCCACCGCTCAGGACTTCGCGACGATCCCCCATTACCATCCGACGCTATCGGAGATCTGGACGTATCCCGCTGAGGAGATCGCGTTCCAAATCACTTTAGGGAGCTGACGGCAGGCGATCTCCAATATTCACAAAAAAACAGCCCGCCTTTTGCAAGGCGGGCTGTTTTTGTAAATGTTATATCGAGCGAATTATTCGCCGATTTCGAGACCCATCTGGCGGGCTGTGCCGCAGAGGGTGCGGAAGGCCGCTTCCTCGTCGCGGGCATTCATGTCGCGCATTTTGATCTTCACGATATCCATGACCTGCTTTTTGGAGATTTTACCAACCTTGGTTTTGTTGGGCTCTTTAGATCCCGAAGCGAGACCGGCCGCTTTTTTGAGAAGAATGGCGGCAGGTGGGGCCTTGGTGATGAAAGTGAAGCTCTTGTCCTTGTAAACGGTGATCACCACCGGAAGGATGTCGCCAGCCTGCTTTTGTGTGGCAGCGTTAAATTCTTTGCAGAAGGCCATGATGTTCACGCCCTGTTGGCCCAAAGCTGGGCCTACGGGTGGAGCTGGGTTTGCTGAACCAGCGGGAATCTGCAACTTGATCTGTCCTACGATTTCTTTAGCCATATAAATTGTGCTCCGCTTGTTGAGCGGAAAAGGGGGCTTAGGTCATCATGGCCCAAGCCCTTTGACAAGGAGTTTTTTTCTTATGAGGCAAAAAATTGCCTCTGGGTCGTTTAGAGTGAGGCGAGAACTTCGGTGATTTTGTTGAAATCAGGAAGGTCTTTCGGGGTGGCGGTCTGCTCGCTGTAGCGAATCACGCCAGCTTTATCGATCACAAATGCCGCTCGCGCGGAGGTGTCGCCGATCCCAGCCAAGGCCGGAAAAAGAACGTCGTAAGCATTGGTTACTTCTTTGTTGAGGTCGCTAACGAGAGTGATTTTGATGCCTTCTTTTTTGGCCCAGGCGTCTTGCGCGAACGGGCTGTCCACACTGATTCCGACCACATTTGCATTGAGGTCGGCGTATTTTTGGAAGCCAGCCGTGAGGTCGCAGAATTCTTGGGTGCAGACGCCAGTGAAGGCGAGAGGGAAGAAAAGGAGGAGGGTGGGCTTGTTGCCGAAATGCGAGGAGAGCGTGAAGTCGCTCATCTCCGAAGTTTTTAAGGTGAAATCAGGAGCTTTGGTGTCTGTTTTGAGTGCCATGGAATGTATGAATTGTTGAGCGATCATATTGCCCGGATGAGGCGCGATGTCAATTTCGGTGGATTTCATTTCTCCAAGGGTGTCGTATGGTGCGAAGTCATGTTGAATCTTCTCGCTCTTCTCCTCGCCGTCGTCGGGCTCTCCGCGTGTGCATCGCATCCGGCGACCGACACGGCAGCCGACTACTCGGCCGCTCAGGCATCAATGAAGGCTGTTGTTTTATCTCCCGAGCAGGAGGCCGAGGCTGTATTGCGCTTCAAAAAATTCTACAAAGAAGTGACGGTGACTACCGTGCGGGAGCAGATCGCTGGCCTCTACGCCGAGGATGTCTGGTTCAACGATTCCCTCAAAACACTCCATGGTCGCGCAGCGGTTCAGGATTACTTTTTGAAAACCTTAGAGCATGCTGAGGTTTTCCAGACTCAGGTGGATGATGTCGCTCGCTCCGGTTCGAATTACTATGTCCGTTGGACGATGGATGTGCGATTCAAGGGCTCCAAGGAGACCATTCGAACCATCGGGATCAGCCACCTTTGTTTCGACTCCAGCGGGCATGTTATTTTGCATCAGGATTTCTGGGATTCCACATCGGGATTCTTTCAGCATTTGCCGGTCATCGGCAGCGTGATTCGCTGGGTGAAATCGCTTTTGTAGTTCGCGATGAGTATCCAGGCCTTATTTTCTACTGCGTCTCCGGTATTGTCGCTGGCTCCCATGCAGGATGTGACTGATCTGCCATTTTGGCGTTTGATGGCACGATACGGCGGGGCAGACCTTTATTTTACGGAGTTTTTTCGTGTCACCCCGCATTACTCTCCTGAGAAATCGATCCTCCGTTCCATCACGGAAAATCCGACTGGTCGGCCAGCGGTCGCTCAAATCATCGGCAATGATCTTGAGGCGATGTCACGAACTGCCAAGGCGCTTGAAAAACACCCCGTGGCGGCCGTGGATCTGAACCTCGGTTGTCCCGCGCCAGTGGTCTATCGTAAATGCGCGGGTGGGGGATTGCTTCGTGATTTGCCGCGAGTTGATGAGTTGCTCGGCGTGCTGCGGGCGGCGATTGCTGGATCGTTTACAGTCAAGACGCGCTTGGGATTTGCTGACCCCGCAGAGTTCGATGCGTTGCTCGAGGTTTTTTCCAAGCACAAGCTCGACTTGCTTACTGTTCATGGTCGCACTGTGACTGAGAAGTATGGTCCGCACGTGCATCTGGACCGCATTGCGCAGGCTGTGCGTCATCTTCCGTTTCCGGTGCAGGCGAATGGCAATGTGACCTCAGCCGAGAGCGCTATGGAAACGCTGAGGGCGACCGGCGCGGCTGGACTCATGATCGGCCGAGGCGCAATTCGTAATCCTTGGATCTTTCAGCAAATCCGTGACCGACTCGCGGGGCGTGATCTGAAGCTCCCCAGCGGTCGCGATGTCCTCGGTTACATCGTCGCCCTCTACGAGTCTGCCTGCGATGCTGATGTTCCTGAGAAAGCCCAAGTTCAGAAAATGAAAAAATATATGAACTTTCTGGGCGATGGGCTTGAGCGGTCTGCGGAGTTTTTGCACGACATCCGACGATGCTCCACGCGGACGGAATTTTTTGCCATTTGCGAGTCCCATCTCGATCACGATCGGCCAATGCCGCTTGAGGCGGCGCCGCTGGTCAACCGTGAATGATGAGTTGGATATTTTCTGGCAGGCTGCCGGCGACCTGGGTTGCCACATTTCCTCGTAAGACCTTCGCAAGCGAGTTTCGGTGAGTGGCTCCCAAGATCAAGTAGTCGGCGCCGATCGTGGCGGCCGTATCCACAATGAGCGAGGCAGCATCAGGCGCAGAGGCGAAGAGAGGAATGGTGGTGATCCCACGCGATTTGCCGATCTGAACTGCTGTATTCAGGATTGTGCTGGCCTCGGGGTCGTCTTTCCAAGCGATCGGTTTAGGGGCCATGCCGGGGTAGAGGACGGCGATCTCGCGCACATAGAGAATATAGAGCGCCGCCTTGCGAAGTTCTGCCTCATCGAGGGCAAAGCTCAATGCCGGAGTGAGGCCACGAACGGAAACAAGGATCTTTTGGGTCTCGTGAGCAGGTTGGCGGAGGCTTTCGACCACTTCTGGGCGAACAAGCTGGGCAACCTCGCGGCTCATGGTGAGTGTGGTCACCCCGCTGAGTCTCCTTGAGTAGGCCCACAATCCGAGGCCTGCAATGAGAACGCAAACGACGAAGAATAGGGCGTCATGCTTGGTCTGTGCCAAGGTGAACTCCACCGCGATGAGAATCACGGCAGTGAGTCCCATCAGGATGCGTTCAGCCCAGTGCATCTCGATCTTGAAATTGGTTACACAGGAACCCAGATTCACGCAGATCGCCCCTACAACTCCGATCGCATAGAGGTTCGCTAGGGCCTCAAAATTGTCCGAAATCATTAAGATGATAATCGGAAAAACCACGGCAATGGCCAAAGGAGTGATCGGAACACCGAATCCATTCAGCTTCGAAAATCCACGCGGCATATCGCCTTCGCGGGACATCATAAAAAGCAGACCCAAAAGGGCGGCAACAGCAGTATTCACGGCGCTCAAAAGCAAAAGGGCGAAAATCACGCCAACAACGAGTCCGAAAATGTGCCCGAAGGTTGCGCCGAAGGTGAGTGCGCCATATTGCTCGGCCACAAATCGTAGCATGTCCTCTTTGCGAGCGATCATCTCGGGAGCGAGTGATTTTGGGAGGGAGAGAACGGCCCAGCCCAAGAGCGCCGTCCCAATGCTCACTTCCAGAGCGACGGGGATGATCGCCTTGGCCGAGTTTTTGCCAACGCGGGGCTGACCGACCGGTGAACCCGCATCGGGTTTCATGGTTCCCGTGAGATTCGCGATGGCCTCCACGCCGCTGAGAGCGAGGATGACGCCCACAAAGGAGATCCAAACGTGACCGAAGCTGCCATGGAGAGGCTCCAAGTTCGTGATCGTGAGGTGAGGGATGCTGAGGGCAATGATCGCGATGATCACTCCCACGGTCGGGAGTGCGAGCGTGACGGCAAAGCTGCCGCTATGGCGGGGACCAAAATAATTGACGGCTCCAATGAGAAGAATCGCGCCGATGGTCGAGATCATCACGTATTGTTGAGGTACACCCAGGTAGCTGAGTGCCGCCCAACCGCTGAGCGCGGCCGTGACGGTGAGATCCGCCACCAAGAGGAGAGATCCGACGACGGCGAGCAGTTTGCCGTGCGCTCCCGCTGCGGAATAAACACCGCCCCCGTCTGGGAAGCAGCGACAGACGACGATGTAGTTGATGCCAACTAGGAGAGTCAGTGCGCAAACTGCGAGAATGATGGGCAGAGAGGCGAAGCCAGTGGCCGCAAATGCCAAGCCGATGACG
>RFZT01000460.1 GCA_009920585.1 bacterium | reverse complement strand
GGCTACTACCATCTGCAACATCTGCGAGGAGCCGTTCCCCTCTGTAGAGGGCATGGCACCCTGGATGTGCGACATGTGCTTCAAGCATACCATGCCCCACCACAGGAACTGCAAGGAGACGCGCGATATGTGCTGCTGCTATCGTGTTGGGAAGCGCATTGAGGACTACGAGGCGCTTATCTCACCGCTTAAGACAGTTCTTAAGATGGCGGTGGAGTTCGGCACCTGGTCAGACCTCCATCTGACGCACAAGAACTGTCTGGCAGCAAAGGACACTCTACGCACAGTCTGGAAGTTCGACTACGATGATCAGGTCGAGCACCATGGCAAGACCTACTATGTGCGTGATGTTGTCGATACACCAGAGTTCCGTGAGCGTCTGGCCATCTACCTCGGTGTTCCGCACCAGATCGCTGTCGAGGTCTCTCCACTTGAGAAGAGCGGCGACCATGCCGACCTCTGGGTCGCTATGAACCGTATTGAGCAAACGTGTGAGGACTGCGGAGCCGCTGTTGAGAACGGCCGCATGACCTGCCTCTGCTGGGCAGATGAGGAGGACCTTGCACGGATGGATCGCGACCTCGCCCTCCGCCGCTAAAGAATAAAAGACAACACAAAAAAAGAAAAAAAACATCCTCTTTTTTTAAAAAATTGAACCTCCACCATCACTCAGTAATAGTTACCACACTACAGACACCATGGCCTCCAACTTCTCCGACAATTCTGACGGCGAGTACGAGTCTGAGCCCGAGGTCTACCATCCTCGCTTCTCAGTAGACAATGACTATGATGAGATTGACGAGTATGTCGCAGCATTGCAGCGTGGTTGTGGTCGCGTCTTGCATTACGAGCCAGAGGAGGAGATCGCGCCTGCACCTGCACCTGCACCAGTCATTCGAGAGAGTATCTTTCCTAGTGCTCGCATGCGGACGGGCCGAAAGACGCTCATCCTGCCAGCAATTGCGCGTTGCGTGGCTACCATGCGTAAGCGGCATGCGATGAAGAAGTAGATTATATCTTAATCCCCCCCAAAAAGAAAAGAAAAGAGGTGCGCTGCACCCACCTTCTTTTTTTTGTAAAAATTTGAACTTTGCATGCTGCTTATTGGCATGAGTATCACTCCATACGCTACAATGTCTTCCACTACCACATCTGAAAAGAAGTATGCCCACTTCCCTGATCTCCAGGCCGCTCGCCGTCGTGCACGTGATGCAGAGATCAAGGCATTTGAGGCCTTCCAGGCCACAGAGGAGACTCGCATCGCCGCCATCAAGGCCGCACAGGTCATCTACGCTGCAGCCCTCGCAGCCGCAGATGCAGGGGCCAAGGAGACTCGCACAACCTACGAGACTGCTGCAGCGGCCGCTCGCAAGGCAGAGAAGACTCTCGATAAGGCTCGCATCGAGGCGGGTGGCCGTCGCCCTGTTCGCTACCAGGTCTCAGATGACATTGGTCAGCGTGCCTTGGACAAGATGATTACTGACCGCACCTACTCAACTCTTCTTCCCTCGGCGCCATCCTACTATCCAAATGCTTCTACAGAATTTCTTGCAAGGATGCATGCTGAGGGTGTACAACTCGGTAGCAACAAGAATGTCTGTGACACATGGATCTGGCATAA
>RFZT01000459.1 GCA_009920585.1 bacterium | reverse complement strand
ATTTCGGGTGTAGAACCATACCTCGCGGCATCCGTTAAACGCTCCATTGTCCCAACCTTCAACATAGGCCGTCAGATTTGAACAGCCATCGAACGCCCCTGCACCTATGTTGCTAGGAAACCAACTTACCCATGACAAATTAGTCCTATTACTGAACGCATAAGAACCAATTCCTGTCACCGGCATCCCATTGATTGACCCTGGAATATTGAGGCTAGACGACCACGCCCCCCCATCACTCCAACCACCTTGGATTGTTACAGTGTCATTGTATCCATTCCATCCATTTCGGGTGTAGAACCATACCTCGCGGCATCCGTTAAACGCTCCATTGTCCCACCCTCCTTCAACATAGGCCGTCAGATTTGAACAACCATCGAACGCCCCTGCCCCTATGTTGCTAGGAAACCAACTTACCCATGACAAATTAGTCCTATTACTGAACGCATTAGCACCAATTCCTGTCACCGGCATCCCATTGATTGAGGACGGAATATTGAGATTAGACGCCCCCGCGCCTCCATCGCTCCAACCACCTTGGATTGTGACGCCATCATTCCCCCCAGGTCCTGCGCCTCCACCATTTCGGGTGTAGAACCATACCTCACGGCATTCGTTAAAGGCTCCATTCCAAGGATCTACACCTTCAAAATAGACAGCCAGATTTGAACATCCCTCAAATGCTCCGCTCCCGATACTCGTCACGCTGCTGGGAATCGTTATGCTCGTCAGGTTCGTCCAGTTTTGGAGCGCATACTCTTGGATTGCCGTAACGGGCAATCCATTAATCGAGGGTGGAATGGTTAAATCGAAGTCTAATCCTTCATATCCCGTTATTCTCGCTGAAATCCCGTCTGGAGAATCGTAAGTAAAACCGCTATTTGCATCCCATTCGCCAGATGTATTTTGGGCCACACGGAAGCCAAAGTAGGCATACCGGGACTCAGGCAAGTTGGAGTCACGGTTGTCAACAACGGCGCGATCTGCGCCGTCAACCCAGGCGCCGCCGCGAATCCGGCATTGGGTTTCAAGAGCAACATCCTCGCACCACTCCCACACGTTTCCGCTCATGTCATAGATTCCTAGCTCGTTAGCCCCTTTTGTTCCAACCGAGTGTGATCCTCCAGATGAATTCTCAGACGTCCACGCCACATCGCTTGACGTATTGCTTCCGCTATACGTGTAGTTCCCGCTACTGCCTCTTCCTCTTGCTGCCCACTCCCATTCCTTCTCCATTGGCAATCGGTATCCGTTGGCTGTCGCGTTCACCGTTGGCGTAATTTCTCCCGATTTATACGTGGTTCCATCTCCATTTTCGTAAACCGGTCTCTTCCCCTCCTTCTCGCTCCTCGCGTTGCACCACTTCACCACGTCATACCAATTCACATTCACCACCGGAAAATTATCTCCGCTTCCAATTGGGCATGTTCCCCCCACATTCACCAAATCCGAGTATCCGTTGATCACTGCCCAATCGCGCACTTCCTTCCACTCGCCCCAAGTCGTCTCGAATTTACTGATCTGGAAAGTCCCTACCGTCTGCCCGGCCAGACCGGAGCTTTGCGGCAACGTCCCTCCCTGAACAGTGACCATGTTGGGGTTTTCGGACTCGTTCTTGTACAGCAACCA
>RFZT01000458.1 GCA_009920585.1 bacterium | reverse complement strand
TCTTTACAGCCTTCTTGGCAGCCTTCTTAGGAGCAGCCTTCTTTGTAGCAGTAGCCACGTTCCCTCCTTGGGAATAAACGTTAAATCAACCTGGCGTCGAAACCCACCAATTTGGTGCACCTCTACCACGTTGAAACGCGGACTCGGTTACGTACGGTCCTGCCTCACGGCAGTGTCGCACTAATCGCAGTACGCGGTCCATTTCGAAAGAGAACATTTTCATGAAGCCATGAGCGCTTCAAAAAAATGCAGAACCTCTTTGTCAGAAGGACAGCAAAAGTTGACTCTTTTTTCGATCAAAAGTCAAGCATTTACGAATGCGACCGTTATGAGCTCGAAATGGATATTGGGAACTACCTCGGGCGAGGAATTTCGGGTGATGCGTTTAGTGGCGCCGAGCGTTCCACCCTCGTGCTCGGACCATCACGAAGCGGGAAGACATCGGCTCTAATCATTCCAAATCTCCTGATGACAATGCGTGCTGCGATCACAACTTCAACGAAGGACGATGTCGTCAGACTCCTTGCTAGGGCCCGGCGCGATGTTCCACAACTAATTTTTGATCCGAGTGGCACGGTTGCAACCCCCACGGGCACGACGGCCATAAGTTTTTCTCCGATTCGACTTGCTCGGACCTGGGACGGGGCACTGCTCACTGCACGGAGCCTCGTGAATGCCCGCCAGGCGTTTCATGGTTCCCAAAATCGCGACCACTGGGCCGAGCGAGCCAGCGCGCTGGTTGCACCGTTGATGCACGCGGCGGCGATTCAAGGAACTTCTCTAAAGAATTTCTCGCGCTCAATTGACCGTCATAACGGAATTGAAGGGCTAGAGATTCTTAGAGCGCACTACAGCACCGATCACCAATCGATTGCGCTATTGGAAGGCATCTTGGCTACCGATGATCGGGAGCGTTCCGGTATTTGGTCAACTGCCTCTGGTCTCCTAGATGGACTCCGCACCGATGCCACCCAAAGAACCTCGAGGTATCCCGAACTGGATGTTGAGTCGTTCCTGCACTCGAGGTCTCAACTCCACATCGTGGCCCCCAGCCGACATCAGAACATCATGACTCCCTTGATCGTGGGCTTGATCGAAGAAGTCGTTCACCGTACGTATCAGGATTTTCATCAAGGCGCTCGCTTGACGCTGGCGCTCGATGAATTGGCCAACGTGGCACCGCTACCTACGTTGCCTTCAATCGTTTCGGAGGGTGGGGGCCAGGGAGTCATAACCATGGCCTGCCTTCAGGATCTAAGTCAAGCGCGAGCGCGCTGGGGTGTGAGCGGTGAGTCTTTCCTCTCCCTCTTTCCCACTTCGCTGGTGCTGCCGGGCATTGCGGATCGTCCGACCCTTGAACTCCTGAGTGCTCTCGGTGGTCGTAATCACCGGAGCCAAATTTCCCATTCCCTCGGGCGGAGAGGGCGGATCAGCGGCGGAATGCGAAGTGAACGCGAGCAAATACGACTTACGCCGTCTGATGTCGCGCATGGTCGCCAAGGAATGGCTCTCGGCTTAGGGCCAACTAAGGAGATGGAGTGGATCCGGCTAACTCCGTACTTTCGAGAGGAGCGGTTTGCTCGTTACCTGGAGCGTTCGATGGAGCGTGGGCGCTCGCGTTGACGCCAACGGGCGACATCTTCCGCTTCG
>RFZT01000457.1 GCA_009920585.1 bacterium | reverse complement strand
AAAAGCAGGTGATCCCAAGTAAAAAGCAGCGCACTTCCTCCATGGCGCAGCAAGATCAAGTCGAGGCGGAGATTTCGAACTCCAGATTGATCTTCCAGTGGACTATTAAGCAAATCCTCCGCGAGGTGATGCTGTGACTTTACCTCTTTGGCTATGAGGTCTCCTCCATCCACAACCTCGGCGCCCTCTTCCTTCCACAATTGGAGGCCCAGTATGCGATCGGAGCGGATATCCTGTCTCCATGAGGGAACGAGAGAGAAAAGGCTTCTTCGCACGCGAGCATTGAGCAAAGGATATCCCGCGCCGAACCGCTTAGCTCCGGCTTGGAGAGCGGCGATATCTGGCACCCCTTCCAATTGCAACTGGGTCTGCCCGATAAGTCCATTTTGACCTTGGCTTTTCATCATTCGACTCAGGGCCAAGACAAAACAATCCGCGCCAGTTAAGGGTGCCAGTTTTTTTGAAGTGAAATTCAAGTCGATGGATGTCTCGTATTCAAAAGAATAGGGGTCGATATGGAATCTAATCTCACTAAATCAGGCGCGCCAGGTTATCAATCGTTGAGAGATTTTCCTTGGTAAGCTTTATTGCAGATATTTGAACTCCAAATGTTTGCTCTATCTTGATTAGCAGTTGCATGGTAGCCATTGAATCCAATCCTGCATCATGAAGGTTTGAAAACTCATTGAAATCGTCCCCGACTTCAAGGATGTCCCCAGTAATAATTTCTTTCAGCCGATTTATCTTATCCGATTGCGAGGGAATATCCATTTTGGTTAATAGTCGATTCATTTGTACCAATAGTCATCATGCTTTCAATATTTATTGACCGACATAATCAACTTGGGAGAATCGGTATTACTCTATGTTTCCCAAAACGACCCGAGTCCCTGATTTAGCACTGACGTTGGCGTCATCTGAACTAGGGTTTAATGTTCACGCTGGGTTTCTAGATGCCCTAGCGACTGAAGTTGGCATCCGGCCTGGGCATATAGGTGCTGTGTCTTCTGGATCCTATGTTGGAGGTCTTTATGCTGCGGGCGTTCCCGCAAGGGATATTCACACGATCCTTTCTTCAAATGAAATGCTTAAAAGTGTGATAGAATTGAAAAGCCCCCTTCGAGGTATGGGGATGCTATTTAATAAAGGCGGATTTACCGGTTTAATCAGTGGGAGAAAACTTGCCCTTTACTTAAAAAAACATCTCGGGAACCACAATATCGAGGATTGCGAGAACGCCGAACTTTCAATTGCCGTGACAAATCTCACTAAAGGCTGTCCTGAAATTATTAAGAAAGGCCCGCTAGTTGATTTTATTGTTGCGAGTTGTTCTGTTCCTGGGCTCTTCAAATGCCAAAAAATTAGTGGCTATGAATACTGTGATGGTGCGGTTTCGGACTCCTCTCCGTTTTATCACTTTTTGGGAGATTCAAATGTTCGGAGTATTGTTGTTCATGTCATAAGGCATGCCGAACGCCATACATCAGATACAACTTCTCTTTCAATAGCGCGGGTATTCGGTCAATCGCATCAAATCATCACAGATCGCATAATGGATCTTTCCCTTGAGTGTGCGAAAAACAGAGGGAAACAGGTTACGGTTCTTACGAGTGTCGTACCCAGATTTAGATGGGGTAAGAGAGGTTCTCA
>RFZT01000456.1 GCA_009920585.1 bacterium | reverse complement strand
GATGCCATAGTTCCCGGCGCCTTTGTCGAAAAACGCCGTATGCACGGCTGCCCTGGCTGCCGCAAGGCGAACATCGCAACGCTCGACCTCGTCGTTTTTGCCGAGGACCGATGCGATGTTTTTGAGAATCTCAAGTTGTTGGATGCGGTAGCAATTATTGAACAATTCCGCGGCCGGACGGCCCGGCCAGTTGTTGGTGTCCATGCCGCGCTCGGGCGGAACCCAATCGCCGATGAAATCCCATTGCCCCCCGTAGGCACGCATGACGCCGTCCTTCGAGCGGGACTCCAGGTTGTCCACGAAGCGGCGGATCGCGTCGTAGTTTTCCTCCAGCACGCGCTTGTCGCCGTAGTAGAGGAAATGCCGCCAAGTGATCGCGGAGAGGAGCCCCGGCCAGCCAGGACCACCGCCGCCCTTGCCGAACGGCGCGACATACGGCATGGAGCCGTCCTCCCCCTGCCTGATCCGCCAATCCATGAGCCATTTTCGGTAGAAGCCGTAAGCTCCGAAGCTCGTCAAGAAGCCTTCCGTAGCCACCTGACCGTCGCCGTAGCCAAGACGCTCACGGTGTGGGCAATCGACATAGTAGCCCCCAAGGTTGAGGCAGCGTTGCGTCCATTGGTTGGTTTGGGAAATGCGGTTGAAGAGGTCGTTCGAGCACTCGAAGGCCCCCGCAGGCTCAAGGTCGCTCTCGACGAGCAGGGCCACGGCATCCTCTTTCTTTGGCGCCACCGGAAGACCCTCGACGATGACATAGCGGAACCCGGCGTAGTTGAATTTGTGTTCAAAAACCTCGCCCGGTTTGCCGGTGGAAACGAACTCGCTGATTTGGTTGAAATGCTGGTGGCTATCTTTCCCTCTGCGGGCATCGGCTTTGCGGGCATCGGCGAAGGTCAACTTCACAACACCCGCATGAGCGGGCATTTTCAATCGCAGCCAGCCGCTGAGATTGGTTCCGAAATCGATCTCATACTTGCCGCCTCCGAGGTCGTTTACCGCCACGGCGGGGATTTCTTTACCGATTCGGTTCAGCGGGGCCTGCTGGGCCAAGACCTCGCCTTTCGGTGCTTCGACCTCTACCGCGTTTTTCCAATCCTTGTCGTCGAAGTCGGGACTGCTCCAGTTCGCGATATGGGCGGCGGGATCGATTCGCTCGCCTCCAAAGTCCCCCCACTTCGTGCCTCCACGCCGTTGATACGAACTCGACGAGGTTTTCCAGCTCGCATCGGTGCCGAGAGCCCAAGGGTTACCGTTGATTTCCGCCTCGATTTGTGCACGAACATGGGGCACAGCGGGAACCACACCGCCGAACTCGGAACTCTCCTGCCTCGTCGCTATCCCCTGCCCCACCCACAACCCGATCGTGTTCCGACCGGGCTTGAGGAGACTAGTGACATCGTAGGTGTTGTAAAAAACCTGCTTCGTGGTGTCGGAGACCGCCGGCGTGAGCACATCGGCGCCGACTTTTTGCCCATTGATGTAAAGCTCCGCGTAACCGGCGATATTGACAGTCACAAACGCACGCGTCGGCACGGTGGGGAGGTCGAACGACTTCCTCATCCACGGCGCGATGTTCAGGTTTTCATCATCGTGGCTGATCCACTTTCCGCACCAGTCCGCCGCCTGGAGGGCTCCCATCCGCCAAAAGGCCGGCGCGCTCCACTCCGT
>RFZT01000455.1 GCA_009920585.1 bacterium | reverse complement strand
TCAAAATGCCAAAACCTCGCAAAATGAGGTCGATCTTGGGGGTGTACGCGTTGTTTTTGTTCAGGCATCAGGGACATTCTCCAGTGGTATGCCTGGTGGGCCCACAACGCCTCTGGATAACTATGCTTTGCGTGGCGCCATTCTTCAAGACGAGGCCAAGGGAGATGTTTTTGTGAAAATGACAGGACCGGTGGCGTTGGTGGAATCCGCTTGGACGGATTTTGAGGCGATGGTTAAGACTGCAGCAGGAACCAAACAATAGCCCGTAAGGCGCTTGTTCAGAGGTAGTCCTTATTTGATCTGGGAATGGCGTCGTTAAAAAAAAGAATCGACTCGGCTCTTGTTGAGGGTGGGTTCTATGATTCGTTGGATCAAGCTCGTCGTGCGCTGATGGCAGGATTGGTATCGGTGGATGGGCACGTTGTGACTAAACCAGGTACTCAAATTCTCGCTGATGCCGCTCTCACTTTAGCGCAAAAAGATAAATACGTTGGCCGGGGTGGTTATAAGTTAGAGGGGGCTCTCGCTCATTTTGGGGTGAATCCCCAAGGTTTGGTTTGCATCGATATTGGGGCGTCAACGGGCGGTTTTACCGATTGTCTTCTTCAAAATGGTGCTGCATTCGTTTATGCCATCGATGTGGGGCATTCTCAACTCTCATGGAGGCTCCAGCAGGATACAAGGGTGCTGAGTCGTGAGGGAGTGAATGCCCGCTACCTAGTAGCTACGGACTTTGACCCGCGCCCTTCTTTAGCGGTCGGGGACGTGAGTTTTATTTCACTCACACAAATCCTGCCAGCGGTATTTGGAGTTCTTGATTCAGGTTGCGAAGGTATTTTTCTTATCAAGCCACAATTCGAAGCTGATCGCGGCGAAGTCGAAGAGGGTGGACTGATACGCGATCCCGATGTTCGGTTGCGCTGTGTGGAAAAAATCCGACTGTTTGTCGAGGCAGCAGGCCATGAATGGCTGGGGGCAATGGAGTCCCCGATCACTGGTCGCGAAGGAAACATCGAATACCTAGCGCATTTTCGTTGCACCTAATATTCGCTGATTTTTGAATGGAGGTTGAGTTTAGAAGCTGAGGTTCAAGACCATCATGGTGCTTTGCCAAGAAGCCCACTCACGGAGGCGCCAACTGAGCGTGGCGCTGGTCAGGAAGTAATCTGGTGGCCCTTCGGTGGCGTTTGTATTCTCCGTGCTTGAGAGGGCGACATACTGTGATTGCTCATATCCGCCGGAGAGTGAGAGGGAGATGCCCTTGATGAGAGTTTGGGAGACTGTCGCGAGGACGCCGCGAGTCACGTTATACTGGTCCGGAGAGAGGTTGGAGAATCCTTGGTTCTGGTAAACGGAGAGGGAGAGGCGGGTTTTGGCTCGGGCGTTCCAACCTGCCACGAGGCTGAAGTTTGGCCGAATGTCTGTGCCTTGGAAGCTGTAGCTGGTTTTGAAGTAGGTCTTCTCCGTTGGAGTGTAACTGATGGCGAGATTGTACACGGGACGCACGCCGACGGATTCGGGATTGGCGATATCTTGGTCGGTCACATAGCCCACGCCGCCACCGGCATCAACGGAAAATTTTGGTGCAATCTGGTAGGTCACCATGAGCATGGAGTCGGCAAAGCGGCGGCCTCCATCCACGCCGTTTTGGAGGGTTTGGAGATCCTC
>RFZT01000454.1 GCA_009920585.1 bacterium | reverse complement strand
GGCCTTGGCTTCATCGGGAATCGTACCATCGGGTTTAGGCCCGACATTGAGGAGCAGATAGCCGTTCTTACTGACGCGATCCACCAGATTATCGATGAGGTTATTGAGCGTTTTGAATCCAAGACCTTTGACGTATCCCCAACCCTTCCCGTTATCTGTGGTGGAGTCGGTGATCCAGTCGTAATAGGTGAGATCGGATTCTTGTCCTTGTTCCCAATCAAGCAATCCGGCGCCTGGTGGCAATTGATGATACTTGTAAGTAACCACCACTTCTTTTTGGTTCTTCTCCGCCTTATTGTAGAAATAAGCCAGCATTTCCTGCTGACCCCTTTCATAGCGTCGCGCCGGGACAGGTTGGCCGTTTGCTTGATTGGTCGTGCTTTCCGCGCAAACAATTCCGTGGGCCATAGTGCACAGCACCGCGATTGCAATTATTAGTTTTTTCATTGTCATAGGGTTTCCTTGACCATTTTCAGTTTTATTTTGCTTACCGGCCAAAACCTTTTGTTGTCCTCGGCGGTGTAGAACAGGGTGAAGGTATCGTTGCCTTCATCGGGGCCTGGCGGTTGGACGACGATCCGGCCACCCTTCGACCAATTAATACCATCGGTGGATGTGGTATAGCCTACCGAAGTCTTTTCTTTGTAATTTTTGGGGGCAGGAGCATTAACAATGTCGGAGTCGTAAACAGCGACATACAGATCTCCGATACGTGTAACAATCGGATTCTCATTAAAAACAGGTTCAATGGGCAGCGGATTACCTTCTGCACGCCGCTTCCAAGGCCCCGTCAAGGTGGGGGCTTCCGCAAGTCCTACCTGCCACCCCGGCGCTCCGCCATGACCATGACCATGACTGCAATAAAAGGCGACCCAACGATCGTTAACCCGATAAGGGTAGAACGACGCGGTACCTTGCGAGCCTTCCCACTTCTGGGATTCCGCATCCGGCTGCAGGATGATGCCCTTATCCTTATAGGGGCCAATGATGCCGGCGGGGCCGTTAACTGTTGACGTAACGCGCCAGATTCGTCCTCCGGTGGCCCCTCCGGTGTCGTAGGCGACATGAAACAATTCCCATACCTTGTCCGCGTCATTATAAATCGGCATAGGGGACCAAAAGGACTCGTAGGGCAGCCCTGTTTCAGCTCGTGATTTGCCGGAGGTCTCCTTGATTGTTGAAATCCGCTTCCAATCAATTCCGTTCGTACTGGTCCAGAGCGCCAGACGCATTTTGACCCAGAAGGGATCCCCTGCCATTTCGGACGTAAACAAGTAGTAAACGCCGTCAAGCTTCACCACCGAACCACCCTCAAACCCATATTTATTATCCTTGGCATCCGGATGGTCCTTATCAATCACGGGCGTTTCCCTCAACTCCTGTATCTCAAAACGTATGGGATTTTTTAACTCCGGTTTGGGCGTGTTTTCCGCGCAAACAATTCCTTGGGATACAGTGCCCAGGACTGAGATAGCCATTATCATATTTTTAATTAACATAAGATTCCTTGAGGTTTTTAACTTTTTATGGGGTGAGTATTGCTGAGAAGTATTAGTCTATACGGATCACTGGGTTTCCTTGACCATTTTCAGTTTTATTTTGCTTACCGGCCAAAACCTTTTGTTGTCCTCGGCGGTGTAGAACAGGGTGAAGGTATCGTTGCCTTCAT
>RFZT01000453.1 GCA_009920585.1 bacterium | reverse complement strand
GAGGCGTTGGATGCCGTCCTTTGCAAGCTGGCTTGCGGGGTATTTTTTTCGGGCCTTCAGATACCAAGCCAGAGAGGATCCGGGTTGGCCTTTTTTCTCGTATTCCGTGGCTTGGTTGAGGGATTGAACAAAATCGGCAGCCTGCGTGGTGAGGTCGGCCCGGAGTTGTTGTAGTTCGGAGTCGCCTGGAAACTCTTTTTGCGCGGCTTCGACGGTTTCCCAAGCGCCTGCAGGGTCACCCCGTTGGGCGATTTCTTTCGCTTTGATAGCGATGCCTTCGATTGTTCCCATTCGCTCTAAGACCTCTTGAAGGTCTTTTTGCTTTTCCGGATAAATCGCGGTAGCGGCAATAAAGCGCAACTTATCACTGTAAATCTGTCGGTAATTTTTCTGACTCAGCAGGCGCTCAAACTCATTTATCGCCTGCTTCTGAACATCCGATTTATCAAAAATCTGTTCTGAGGCATTTGTTAACTCTGGGTTATTTGGCCAAATTTCCGTCGCCGCACGCAATTCCGATTCTACAGTTTTTGAATCTCCGCTGAGGGCTGCGTTTTTAGCTCGACCTAGGTGCATCCGAGAAACGTTTCTAGCAGTTTGCACAGCAGTCATCGGCTTGGTGGGATCAAAGTCATGAGCTAACTTCTGTAATTCTAAAGTGATTTGTTCTGCTTTCGTATAGTCTTTGACCTCCAGCGCACTTAAAAGTTGGTTGGCATTGCGAGTAAAAGTTAGAACTCGCTGGCGATCCTCGCGTGGGAATTGCTGTATTTCTTGTAAATGTTCCCCAATGGCAAAGGCTTCCCCAAGGCGCGTCGAGGCGCTATCAAGCTCGTCCTTGGAAAGCAGAAAGGTTACCGATTTCACGCTTTCTCTAACGTCGCGAATGGCCTCATTTGCAATAGCATCAATGGAATTGATGGTTGGAGGAATATCGGCCACACGAGCAAAAAGAGATTTTGCACGATCTCCAAGGCGCAACTTGTCTTCGCCATCCTTAAAAATACCTCGGTAGAAACGAGATGCAATGAGGGTGTGGCGGAATCTGCGTTGAAGGAAAAGCTGAACAATTAAAGACTGGAACTCAATTTTTGACTGGATTTCTGAAAGTTCGCTTTTCGCTTGATTGCTTTTGATGAGTGCATTCACCTCCGCGAGTCTTTGACTGTCCGGTTGCATGCGAGCTGCGCGCTGTATTTCTTGCTCTTTGGCATACTCCGCTGCAGCAACTCCCTTAGGAGCTGTTATTAATCCCGATTTTTGCGCGCTTATTTTTACATTCCATTCGTGGCGTTTGCGATCCTCTTCAAGTGATTTATTGGCGCTTGCTATTCGGTTGACTTGGCGTTGGGATTGCCATGCCCTCAAGACTTGATTGGCGATGGAGTCTGAAATATTGGCATCAACATCAAATGTGGCAGCTTTGGGAAGCAAGCGGAAAGCTTCATCGAGATTGTTGGCGCTGATATTTCCAGCCGAAAGGATATCCATGATGCGGCTGATCAATTGGTTGTAAGGTTCGAAATCTGAAATCTCTGAGGCTGGAGCATTCAGGTATTTTTCGAAGCGGGCTCGAAATAATCGATTGTTGTCTACTTTCCAAACATGCCCATCCCATTGAACTGTGTCGCTAGCTGCATCAAACACAGGGATTTCAAAGCCCCCAATCGAT
>RFZT01000452.1 GCA_009920585.1 bacterium | reverse complement strand
CCTCCGCCGACGCACGCGACGAGGTGATCAGGAAGCCTCTCTTCGCGTTGAAGAATCTGACGCCGCGTTTCGTCTCCGATCACCCTGTGAAAATCCCGAACAATCATCGGATAGGGGTGCGAACCCAGAGCGCTGCCGAGGATGTAGTAGGTCGAACGAACATTCGTTACCCAATCGCGCATGGCCTCATTGATCGCCTCTTTGAGTGTGGCTTGACCGGCAGTGACGCCGACCACTGTGGCTCCCAAGAAACGCATACGGGCGACATTGAGGGATTGGCGCTCCATATCCACGGCGCCCATGTAAATCACACACTCCATCCCGAAACGGGCAGCGGCAGTCGCTGTGGCAACGCCATGTTGGCCAGCCCCAGTTTCAGCGATGATGCGAGTTTTTCCCATTCGGCGGGCAAGGAGGATCTGCCCTATCGCGTTGTTGATTTTGTGAGCTCCGGTGTGGAGAAGGTCTTCCCGCTTGAGATAGATTTTAGCACCACCAAGCTTTTCCGTGAGACGCTCTGCGAAGTAGAGCGGAGTCGGGCGCCCACAGAAATCACCGAGTAAATCGGCCAACTCTTTCCGAAAGGCGGGATCTTTTCTCGCTGCGTGATATTCTTTTTCGAGATCCTGCAAAGCTGTCATCAGCGTCTCAGGGACAAACATCCCGCCGTAGGCACCGAAGTGCCCACTGGAATCCGGCAATACCTGTTCAGTAGTCGAGCTCATGAATGGAGTGTGTCTGTTTTCTTTCGGTTGTGCAACCCGACCAATCTCGTTCTAGTTTTCTTTTGAAGTGAGGTGGCGACCGGTATTTCGCAGCGCATCAACAGTCGAACTGATCTCGCTTTTGTAAAGTTTGTCCCAGACGGAGATCTCGCCATTGATGCGAGCCGTCCAGTTTTGATCGCCCACGGCACCAGGAACATTAAAGCGATCGCTCAGTCCGAAAATATCGGTGATCTGGTGGACGGCGAGCCACGAGTTACATGCAAAAAGCCCGCGCATGAAGGCGGAATGAACCTCTGGAGTGAATGGTTGCGGAAGATGGATTTCGTAAACCCCGCAGAATTCCAGTATCTCCCGCATCTCATGCATCGCGTGGTCGCGCCTTGCCGAGTCTTGCGTGGCCGCATTCCAATCCTCCCAAAATTGACGGATCGGCGGATGATCGTGCGTGGCGAATGTGGCGAAGCTGAGTCGAGCGTAATCGGCCCCGGGAGTGATTGCGTTGTAGCCGTTGCGTTCCCATTGGGGGATTTTGAAACCGGGAATTTCCAACCCTTCGAGAGTCGGCCGAACGTAGGGCGAAAGTTCACCGAGATCCTCGGCGATGAGGCGGTGAGGTCCTGTCTCCTCAAGAAAGACGCGGAACAGCATTTCACCCTGGCGACGGTTGTAGTCTTGATTCTCTTGTGAGCTATCATCACGCGGCATGAAGCCCGGCAGAAGTCCCCCGGTGAGCTCTGCTGCCTGTTCTTGTGTGAGATCCAAGAAGCGACCGTTTTCCTGTGGTCGCCACGGGAAGCTGTAAATACGAAAAAATCCCAACGCGTGATCGACACGCAAAAGATGAAAAACCTCTCTCGATATCGAAAGGCGCCTACGCCACCAGGCAAAATTATCGCGCGCCATGGCCTCCCAATTGTAGAGCGGGAACCCCCAGTTCTGCCCCCATTTTTC
>RFZT01000451.1 GCA_009920585.1 bacterium | reverse complement strand
TTAAGCTCGGTTTAGGCTGTTTCCTTGGATTTTTGGAGGGGCGGTTTCTTCTGGGAATATGGACCATGGATTTTCGGGGTTTTGTGAGGAGTTGGAAATTTTTTGGTCTCCGTTTTTTTGCGCTCGGCACATCTTTCCTTGGATGGGTTTTCGCTTATCCGTCTTTTGCTGGCGTTTTTTTATTGTGAACATGGGGTCGACTACTTAGTATCGTGCTGTTCGGATTAATGAATTCTGCAGTCAGGTATTTAAGAATTTGTTCTCTAGGCGCAAAGCTTTTAATTAATGGAAAATAAAAATCCCTCTTTTCATAGTATATCTAATTATGGATGTGATTATTGCATTATTTATCATTTTGCACTAAGGTAGATTTCTGCCACGCTTTTAACCACCCGATTTTGGTGGCTTTTCCTGTATTAAATCAGGCCTACATTCTCAAACTTTCAAGGACCGAGCTAATTCCAGTTCGATGACCAAAGGCGGTAGCTTACTTTTTACCGAGCTGGGCGGGCTTCCCTGAGGGTTGTGACCTTCGCGCAGGTTTTAAAAAAACCGCCCCGCTTTCCCTCAGTAAGACGACTCCATTGTAAAACTCTCTTCACATTCCTAAATGGATAATTCATGAACAATCGAAAAGGAATCGTACTTGCTGGTGGATCAGGATCCCGCCTGCACCCTCTGACTCTCGCCACAAGCAAGCAGTTGATGCCTGTTTATGACAAGCCGATGGTTTATTACCCGATTTCGGTTTTAATGCTCGCGGGAATTCGGGAGATATTGATCATTTCGACTCCCCATGATTTGCCGGCTTTTGAGCGTCTGCTTGGCGATGGATCGCAATTTGGTGTTCGTTTTTCGTATGCCGAGCAACCCAGTCCCGATGGACTCGCTCAAGCTTTTTTGATTGGCGCCGAGTTTCTGAACGCTGCGCCTGCAGCCTTGGTTTTGGGGGATAATTTGTTTTATGGAAATGATTTCACAGACACATTGGCAAACGCCACGGCGGATTTAGACAACGCCACGATTTTTGGTTATCCCGTATCGGATCCGCAGGCCTATGGCGTGGTTGAATTCGATCCGCAGGGGAAAGCGATATCCTTAGAGGAAAAGCCAGCCAAACCGAAAAGCCATTTCGCAGTGCCGGGGCTTTATTTTTATAGTGCCGATGTGGTGGAGCACGCACGTAGTCTCAAGCCTTCTGCGCGAGGCGAACTCGAGATCACTTGCCTGAATCGCAGTTACCTCGAGGTAGGTCGTCTGAATGTTCAAAAACTCGGACGAGGCACAGCTTGGCTTGATACCGGAACGCATGACTCCCTTCTGCAAGCTGCGGAGTTTGTTCGCGTGATCCAGCATCGTCAGGGTTTGCGAATCGCTTGTTTAGAGGAAATTGGATTGGAAATGGGCTTTTTGGACGGGGCGGAATTTGAGCAATCCATTCAGCGTCTTGGCAAGTCAAGTTATGGAGACTACCTTCGATCGGTTCTCGAAAGAAACCATCTTGGGCGGTAACAGATGAAAAAGATTCCTACAAAAATTCACGACGCTTGGCTTTTAAAGCCCAAAGTCTTCGGGGATGCCCGAGGATTCTTCATGGAGACATGGAATCGCGAGAGTTTCCGCGACATCGGGCTCAATATTGATTTTGTTCAGGACAACCACAGTCGCTCTGCAAAGCATGTCTTGAGGGGCCTTCACTATCAAT
>RFZT01000046.1 GCA_009920585.1 bacterium | reverse complement strand
AACGGGCGCTGCCATGAGTCCCGTCTTCCCGTAGGCCATCGTTAATGCCGAAAAAAAGACAGCGAACACTACAGCGCTCCGAGGCGTGGGAGCACGTACAAGGGCGATCAGAGACCAGAAAACCCACGGCAGCAGAGCAAGCGATACCAGAACCACAAAATGCTCGAACCCTACTGCCCTTGTAAGAACGGACGGCGCAAACAAAAAAAGACCACCGCCCATCAATGCGGAAAGTCGATTTTTCGTATAGCGTTGCAGAAAGAAAACCATCCCTACCGCACCAAGGGCTAGGCCAACCGCCACCGCCACCTTGGGTCCAGCTAAAAAGCCCAGCGGACTGCTAAAAGCCAGCATCACGGCATTGGTGAACATGAACGACCAATCCATTGCTAGACTCGTTCCCTGCATGAACATCGGCGACCACCAAGGAATCCCCCTCACCGACTTCGCAGCCCTAAAAAAATCCCCCGCCTTAGCGAAGTTAGCCACCAACTCTTGGTTGGATACGGGTTGTTGTAGCCAGAAATAGGTTAACGTGGCAACCACTACACCCATAGGTAGAGCTAACCACAGTTTACGAAATGATAGTGAGTCGGCGCTCATGTTTTATCGTGGGAGAAGTCTCAAGTCCGGATTTTCAAAAATGTAGTAGTTTTCTCCGCGCCAGACGAGCTTCCAGCTACCATCCGTCAAAGGTTTCATTATGCCTGCTATGTTAGGCTGAAGAATAGTCCATCGTTGATCGATATCGCCAATGATAGCGAATTTTGCTTTCGTTAGATCTGGCTCAAATCGAAACTGGGCCTTTGGCAACGGATTTTTGAATGGCCATGTGGAAAGTCCCATCCAGCTCGCAACTTGAAGATAGTCGGCTGTCCGAGCGTGGATGAGCCAAGCAATATTTTGATGACAAATCACTAGGTCTTTTGGAGAAGTACGTTCATTAATCCATCCAGCGGCAACCGCCACTTCCTCGCAAGACTGTGTTGTCCAGTAGGCGATTCTCGGGCTAAGCCGCCCTTGCAGGCTTTGAGGCAATAGACACACAAAAAAAATGCCAGCTAACAAGAGTGGAATATGAGAAACTAAAATGCCAACCGACGAAAAATTTGGCAAATATTTTTTAGCAGCAGACCCTATGCGTCCAAAGCCAACCCCATAAGCGACTGTAATAAAAGGCAGTAATATAATAGCTTGATAATAAAAAACAACTAGGTTTTGGCGGTTTTGGAGTAAAAGGAAAGCCACTATCAACCCACCGGCACCGATGGGGAAACTATTTCCGAAGAGACAAAGGCAGAGCATGAGCAGCCCAATGAAATGAAAAGAGTCCTGTGAGAAAAAAATGAGGAAATTTCTCAAAAATCCACCCCCCCCTCCATTTTCACGACTGGCATTGGTGTAGAATTCGAGTGTGGATCTTAAATCATTGAGCAAGAAATTTTCTTTGAAAAATAAAAGCCATCCTATCAAAAGCGACAGTGTCGTCAGAAAGATGTAAGGAGCAAAAATCCTTAACCAGGTTCTAGGAAATCGCATCTGTATAAGTGCCGCGCCGATAATGCCATAAATACTTAGTGGTAACGACAAGGCCGAAATCCCTAGCCCCCAACCAGCCATCCGCTCGCTTTTTTTGCAGCTTTTCCCGCTCAATCCCAAAAATGCTATGGCAAAACCTAATGCGATAAGATTATGGGTAAAAATCCAACGGAAGTGGATGACGGACTGCTCAAATGTTAAAAACAATAAGGCTGCGCCAAACGATTCATTCCAAGGCATAATCCTTCTACCATAAAAACAGAGGACCAAGGAGACGGCTAATCCGATGCAGGCATTAAAAATTCGGCCACCAAGGATATCTCCTCCAAATAATTGAGCCATGCCTCCAATCGCCAATTCATAAAAAGGTTGGTATGGAGCGTAGTGATTCCAAAACGTGTTCCAAAAGGAACCATGCGCTGGAATGCCTGATACGAGATTCAAGCCTGCGCATAAAGCCAACCCCTCATCTCCATACCAAGATGGAACAGTTCTAAGGTGAGGAAGATATAAAAGAGACCATGTTCCGCAAAGCGCCAAAAAAAGCAACGCGTCCCTTCGTAAAAATACGTTTCGAGAAAATCCAGAGAGATTTATGCGTGTCAAAGTAGACAAATAATTTATTTTGGACCGCATAATTTTAAAAGGTGAATGAACGAGGGATTCAATGCAGGTCGTTGGACGAGGAAAGGAATTCAAGAATCACCTTCTCGGCATCTCCCGCCTCTTCAGGAACCAAACTGTGTTGCATATGGAAACCATGAGGCATTCCTTTTCCCACGTAGAGTCGGACTGGGGCACCCAATGCCTGGGCGCGCTCGGCAAACTCGATCCCGTCGTCGCTGAGGGTATCCTCTTCCCCAACGATCACCAGAGTCGGCGGCAACGTGGCTAAGTCTCCGTGGGAGGGACTGACATACGGGTTGGACCAAAGCTCTTGATCGGGTGCATAAAGGGCCCGCTGAAAAGCCAGAAGCTCGAGGCCGTTGTAGGGATGGTCTTTTCCCATGCGTTGCATGGAGCTGTATTTTTCCAAATGCAGGTCCAAAACTCCGCAGTTCAGCATTAACTTGTCCGGAAGTTGATCGCCCCGGTCACGGCACAAAAACCAGAGTCCCGCTGACAAATTGGCTCCGGCGGAATCTCCACCGACTGTGATTAGGCCAGGGAAAGTGGCTTTCATGGCCTGAAACACGCCCACAGCATCGTGCAGGCCTCGGGGATATCGCTCCTCAGGGGCCAATCTGTAATGGACTGCTATGACGGTTTGACCAGATAGGGCAGCTATGCGCTTGGCCCATCCTAAATGTTTTCCCGAAGCGGGAGAAATCCATCCGCCCCCATGCAAATAAAGAAAAGCATCGCCGGTGGCTTTGGGTGGGGTGAAAGTGGTGACTGGGACGATGACCCCAGAGTCGAGGGAAGGCAGGAACTGGTCAGTAACTTCAACTTCTGGAAACGCATTCAGGCTCGGATGATCTTTTTTTCCCCAGAGCTCGCGAATCTCGGCTACCCAGCGATCACGCATCGGTACAGCGGGGACCAGTGCGCGGTACAGTGCCGCAGCTGGTCCGCTCAGCATCGACTCGGTGAGTGCGTTTTTCATGGGGTTGCTTTGCCCAAAGATTTCAGATCATCAATGGCTGCTTGTAACTGATCCAGTCGCTGCTGGCGCGGTCCCCACAGTTCAATCAATCGCGGACCATTATTTTCCGGGAGCACATGGAAGCGACTCTCGCGATAAATCTCTTTGAAGATGGCATCGACCTCATCGCGGTAGGCGTGATCGACCGGTCGGATTCCATCCGCTTCCATTTCCACAGGCCATTCGTCGGATTTGGGCACAAAGGCGAGGATGTCCAGATGGTCGAGCGATTCTTTGACGGCAGGAACCATCGACTTCACAAAAGACGCGTCGATATCCGTGGTGCCTTGATTGGCGGTGTATTGGGAGTAGGCGATGTAATCCACCGGCGACCGATCGAAGATCACGTCATCGGCGGGCTGCGCATAGCGATTGACGCGGCCGATATTGTAATACATCTGAATGCCGTTATGAAGTTTCGTGGAGGCATCTCGAAAAAGGATTTCATACGGTCCGTAAAGCCCCAAGGCACGGTAGGGCTCTTCTTCCCTGTGGAAGTGGGGACAGCGGGCGACCCAGTCATTAACGACAGTGGATTTTCCCAAAGAGTGGGCTCCGGATATGGCAATGCGCATGGGGCCGTTATTTATAAAAGATTAAGCCTGCTGAAAATCAAATAACAGGAAGGCGATCCGTCCGGCAAGAGGCGGCGATTTTTCATGGGGGCTGGAAAACGGGATTTGCTTGATTCTTCATCCGGGTCTTTCTAACGCTCAAGCGTATGTTCACGGCTTTTTTAAGATCATCCCGCTTGGTCCCAGTTGGGAGCTTGGTTTGTGTGGTTGCTTTTTTGTTGGCTGCAATGGGCGAGGCTTATTCTCAGGATGCATCCAAAAAACGTACCGGCCAGACGAGTTCAGGCTTGATGGATCAGACAAATTCCTTCCGAGACATGGTATTCGGATCCTCGAACGAAGAAGTCCAAAAAACCATCAAGCTAGAGCCGATTGCCGAGGATCAAGCGAAGGGAGATCCTCTTAAAACCTACATCCGCAGCGATGAGAAGAAGTCGCTTGGTGATGTCGCCATTCAGGAAGTGGTTTACTATTTTCTCGAAGGCAAATTCTATGCGGTGCTCATCTCGACTTTGGATTATCGCCAGACAGAAAATCTCCGCAAAGCACTTGATATCGTCTACGGAGCTTCTCCTCACATAGACAAGGAGTCGCGTAATCTGGTTTGGAGTGGAAAGAATACCACTGCCTTCATGCGCTCCGACAGGGTGACCGGAGAGGCGAGAACAATGATTTCCTGCAACGAACTTCAGAAAAATTACGATCGTCTTTCGCGCGAGTCAGCCACGAAAGCCGCCGGCGAACTCTAGTTCAAAAAAGCCGGTATCAGAAGGAGAGCCATTTTCTAAAACGACGAGGAAGCCATTTATGAAATGCCGTCGTCTTGTACAGAACGACGAGGATCGCAATGCCCAGCAGCACAAAAAAAGCCCAAAGAGAATTCTCGGGTTGCTCGTACGTCTTGATGGGTTCAATAATGGGAACCGACGTCGGAGAAGGTGTGGGGGTTGGTGAAGGCGTCGATGGAACTTCTTCAGCTTTGGCTTTTGGGGCGGGAAGTTTTGCAAATGCTATGGGAATCCAACCCGTGAAGGCCCCATGTTCAATTTGGATGCCGCCATTCACCAGTGCGCCGTTTTCGATCACTGTTCCAACCGGGAGTTCCGTGTGGGCTTCGCCAATAGGGGTTTGCATGCTCAGTACAGCGGGCGAGAGAAGTGTGATGCGGTCCTGAGCGACTCCGGGCATCGTTGCAGCTAACAAAACAACGGCATAGGCCTGAAGAGCATTTCTCGGGTTCACAGATTTCATTTTGGTTGGGTCAGTGTGCCGTCAGAGGGCTTCGCCCAAGTCGATAGCCTCCGAATGAATATGTTCTGGATTGCAATTAGTCATTTGGCAATGATTGAGCATGGTGAATTTCTCTAACGAAATTGAATCTGTTTCCTTTTCCCGCCGAAAGTTTATTTTGGGTGCTGGCGCCGCATTGGTCAGCGCGGGATTGCCTCGAGTGTGGGGAGCGCCTCCGGTGTGGCCGCTGTCGGCTTTGATTATCGGCGATTCGATGGCCTTGTGTGGATTCGGGCAACGTTTGGACGCGCATTTGCGGAGCATGGGGGTGGAAGATGTTTTTACCTACATGGCCTGCGGCACGCAGCCATTATCGTGGACGACACTCAAGGCCTATGCGAACGCCAAAACGCGATGCGGATTCTGGAAAATAGAAACGCAAAAAGGGGCTGCGCCGCTTTCGTTTCAAGATACCTACGGAATGGGACACGGCCATCGTCCCGATAAATACGATGTTCCAAAAATCGAGGAACTACTGGAATCGCGAAAGCCAGATATCTTGGTTGTGCAGCTCGGCAACAATCTGTTCGATCTTCTTAAAGGCAACAATTACTCCCGCATGGGGCCCATGCTGCAGCCTTACATTGCTCCCTTTCTGGCGAAGGTGGCCCATTCTCCGGCCGCCCCGAAACGTGTTTACTGGGTCTCCCCGCCGGAGACGGAGCGGATCGCACGGGCTGCTCACGACATTCTGGTCGAGCGGCTTCGTGCAACGGAAGGCGACTGGTTGAAGGTGATTGATAGCCGTCTTTTACTCAAATATCCGTATCGCAACCTGCAGCCCGATAAACAGCACTTCTTTGGACCGGATGCCGTGATTTGGGCCGATGGGGTTTTTGATATCATCAAAAAAGATCTGGAGGTAGCGCCGTTGGCTAGTTCGGTTGCCCCCACGAATCTTCTGCCTCCGCCGCCCCCTGCGCCAACCCCTTCCGAGGTCGCCAAGTCGACGCCGCCTGCTCCAACACGGCCGCCACTTTATGTTAAAGCGTCTCTGGAATATATCACCGAGCCTTTCTCGAAGGAGGAAATCGCGCCCTACAATGAATCGCTAGTTGGGTTCGTTTACCGTGTGCGCTATGTGATCAGCGGCGAGTTCAAGGGAACGCATCTGGTCGTCCTCCACGCCGCGCATATTGATGGAAAGAGGCAATCGCTGAGCGGTTACTACATCAACCAAACGCGAAGAATGAGGCTTATCCCGCTAGAGGATACCCCTTGGGCTACGCTAAAGTCGAAGGATGATCCGCGCTTTGTCGATCTGGAGAGATTCATTAGCGAAGAAGACAACATCAAACTCAGTAAGCAAATGTGAGAAATTCTATCCTACCACTCTTGATGGGATTGTTTCTTGGTTTTTGCCACACGGCAGATGCCTCGGCGCCGATTTCGTTTGAGCCCATCGTCTATACATCGCCGAACGAAGTCGAGGTGCCCGTAGTTTCTAACCGTTCTTCGAGCTTGATGAATGTGATGCTCATTGGGGACTCGCTCAGTGTCGGTCCATTTGGAGATAGAATGTTGGCTTATTTCCGACAAAAGCTCGAGCCATCTCAATATACGATTTATGCGGCCTGCGGATCCTCGCCGGAAAATTGGCTGAAGGATTCGCCGGAATTCATCACGCCTTGCGGGTATCGCGTGGTGACTGCCAGGGAAAGCTGGAAAGCCGACTACCACGATGGCCAAAAGCCGCGCCGCGTGAGAACGCCTAAGCTCGCTTCCATCATCCCCAAAAGCAGGCCACAACTTGTCATTGTTCAGATGGGAACGAATTGGATGGATGAGTTTGTCGGAGCCTCGAATTTAAGCGGGGATCTAAAAAAAATCATTGTGCAAAAATTTATTGCCGAAATCCGTGCCAAAGCGGCCCCACAGGTTCAGATCGTTTGGATCTTACCACCAGATTCCTCAAAGTATTCTTCGCGAGTGAAAGATGCCGTCGATCGCTGGATCAATGATTGCGCGCGAGAGCTGAAGTTTAAGACCATCAATACACGCGCCTTCACAGATCGCTATGAGAAGGGAAAGTCGGGCGTCGATGGTGTTCACCTCAACGAGGCTGCCGGTCGCGAGTGGGCGAATGGAGTCATTAAGCGACTTCCGAAGATCACTTCGCCAACGATGTCGCAGGCGTCGGTTCTTTGATGAGTGGCACTTTTGTCCAGCCCTGACCTTGGGTGAATTCACGGGCGGTGAAGCACCAGATCACAAGACGGCGACCGACGAGGTTGTCCTTGCGGCGAGCCAGATTCCGGCGGGCGGAAGTGGCTCCAGATCCCATCACTGCCACAACATCGAGAGGAAAGCCCAGTTGGTGGGACAATTGATCAGCGAGTCCAGCACCCACCGAATGCATGTCGCCTCCAGAGTGAAAAACAAGATTGTGACTATCTCCGAGCAGAATAATCGGACTGCTCTTGGAGTTTGGCAGCGGTTCTAGGCCGGCGCTAGCAGCTCGCCCAATGAAGCGGGAAGTGAGAGGTTCGGTTGTTGTCTGTGGGGGAATGAGGGAGGCTGCGAGGTCGCCATGGATCTCGAGAGGCACGTCAACGGCTTTGGTTTCGACTTTCGTTTGAGCAGTCACCCATGGCAAAACCTGGATGAGCCCGGCGATTTTTTTTGCGGCCAACTGGATTCCGGGAGGCGCCCAGTGGGTGTCAGTTTTGCAGTAAAGATCGGGCGACTCTGCATTTCTCGCATCAAGAAATGTCTCAGTAAGATCCAGAACCTTCACGCCTCGGCTTTCGAGAAGTTTGTAAAAATCGCGGTCGTTTTTTACGAGATCCGCTGGCACTTGTGGCGGGACCGGATTTCCAGCCATCAGCTTGTCAGGGTAAATGGCCGCTTTGGTCGGAACTGGCACAAGGAGAAGGTCGACGCCCGCTTTGTCCAATTGGGCCTTGAAATCTAAAATAGCGGGGAGTGGGTTATTCGAATCGGCTTCACTCTCGGGGAGATCACTCCAAAACTTCGGGGCAGAAAGATGACGTAGTTCCTTGTCCAGAAAAAGCCACCCGTCCACGCCAGGTATTGTCATGCTTGAACTGGATCCTGCTTTTTCGAGTGAAGTTTGTAGAGATTGCTGGAAATGGTCGCTGACCGAAGTGGGGGACGAGTCCGCTGCCATGCACCGGTCAATCCAGCCTGCGTGCACGGCCAACATGGCAACGAAGCATCGCAAAATAAAAGACGCGATTGAAATCATAGACTAGGAAACCCGGAATTTTTCAAAGTCGGGCAATAAAGCACAAATCAACAGGATTGTCTTGCCGTAAAAAAATGATACGCCATGGAGGCGGGGGAATGTCATATAGTCGCGATTCCACCGAGTATCGATGGTCTTTAGTTCTCATATTTTCCTATTTTATTTTCTTCCGCTGGCTCTGGGGCTTTATTTCGTGCTGTGGCGTGCGCCGCAGCGGTGGCGAAATGTCACCCTGATCCTTACCGGATATGCATTTTATGGTTGGGCGGAGCCGATATTCATGCCGTTGATGTTTTTCACCACTTTTGTGGATTGGTTGGTGAGCTTGATGATTGCGCACGACGAGTGGCGGGTCTGGCGTGTGTGGTCGCGTCCGGTGAATCTGCTGGAGCATGGTGGAGCACGATCCCAAACCCAGCGCTCGGCTATCACGATCTCGATTGTCCTGAATCTCGCGGTCCTTGGTTTTTTCAAATACTTCAACTTTGGCGTTCAAAGCTACAATGCCATCGCTCAATCGATGGGAGTAGAAAGTTGGCAGTGGAACACGTTCTTCGAAGTCGTTCTCCCGCTTGGCATCAGCTTTTACACGTTCCAAGCGATGAGTTACACCATCGATGTCTATCGCGGCGAGGCCCGCGCCATGGCAAACTTGGCCGATTTTTCCTGCTTCGTTTCGATGTTCCCGCACCTCGTGGCCGGACCAATTCTGAAATTCTCCTTTCTCGCCGATCAAATCGAAAGCCGATCGCTGACGTCGGAAAAGTTTGCGCGCGGGGTCGCGTTTCTCGCCCTCGGATTTTCTAAGAAAATCCTGCTAGCGAACCCCTGCGGGAAGGTCGCTGACCTCACATTCCTGAATGGATCGCCGGACATTATCGATGCGTGGTATGGCGCGGTGGCTTATGCTTTTCAAATCTATTTCGACTTCAGCGCCTATTCGGATATGGCGATTGGGCTTGGACTGATGCTCGGCTTTGTTTTTGCCAAGAATTTCGACTCCCCCTACCGCGCGACATCGATCACCGATTTTTGGCGGCGTTGGCACATATCGCTTTCAAGTTGGCTTCGCGATTATCTCTACATTCCCCTTGGGGGCAACAAGCGGGGAGCGGTCCGAACCTACATCAATCTCCTTCTGGTCATGCTCATCGGCGGGCTTTGGCATGGGGCCTCGTGGACTTTTGTGATTTGGGGAGGAATTCATGGCACGGCGCTGGCATTGGAGCGTTATCACGGAAAAACTGGCCCATTCCACCGACTGCCCCATTTCCTCCAAACCGCGTTTACCTTTTTTATCGTGGTGGTCGCATGGGTTTTCTTTCGTGCAAAAGACTGGTCCTCCGCTCTGGCCTATTGCCGCAGTCTGGCGGGATGGGGAGAACCTTCCGATGGGGCCGCGCTGCTGACAGGGATCATCTGCCAGCCCTATTACATCGGCAGCTTCCTCCTCGCCGCCTTGGTGGTCTGGAAGGGGCCTCAAACGTGGGATTGGACACGGACGCTGACGCTCGGAAAAGTGACCGTGCTCTTCGCCCTATTCTGGCTCTCGATTATCGTGATGACCACGCAGGCCTACAACCCTTTCATCTACTTTATCTTTTAAGCCGTCATGCCGCCAAAAATTGATAACAGCCGGGAGGAGGCAGCGGATCGCGAGGTCGGATTCACTGCGATTTCCTCGAGTCTTAAGCGCGCTGTTGTTTTAGTGTTTCTTTTGACTCTGCTGTCGGTGCCGCTTATCCAGATTGGGATCGAATCCTCCGCTCGCGAATGGCCACGTTGCTTCGATATCGTCCGCGCCCTTCCGAATGCGGCGAAAGCCTTCGCTGAATCCTCCTCAATGGCCTCTCGCATTTCTGCGGCGAACGAGTCCTTAAAAAAAGATTTCAAGAACTACGAAAAAACTCTCGAAGAGGAATCGTTTCTTATGCGGAACGCATTGCCGGCTGTCCAATATTTGACTCTCCGATTTTTTGGCCTCGGAAACGAAAAAGTGTACCCCGGCCGTGAGGGATGGTTGTTTTATCGTCCAGATGTCGACTATGTCGCGGGGCCCGGATTTCTCGATCCCGCCGAGCTTCGCCCTCGTCCGAAATCGGCAAATCCACTCCCAGCGCTGGTGCGCTTTCGTGATGACCTCGCGGCGCGAGGCATTCGTCTTGTTCTTCTCCCCGTGCCGATCAAACCAGTGATCGACCCCGAGTACCTTTCGTATCCCATTCCGCACGTGCCGTTGCAAAATCCTTCTTTTGGAAATTTTCTCACCCAGTTGCAAAAAAATGGCATCGAGTTTGTCGATGCCTCCCAAGCGATGCTGGATAGCAAGCAGTCGAGCGGCCGTCCCCAGTTTTTGAAGACCGATTCGCATTGGACGCCCTCTGCCATGGAATGCGTAGCACGACAAATCGCACAAAAAATCCCAGTGACTGGCACATCCAAAAAATGGACTCGCGGCGAACCGCGCGAAATACGCAATCACGGCGATCTGGTTGCCATGCTGCGCCTATCCGACCCAGTCGCGCTATATCCGCTTGAGGAGGCGACCATCAGCCCGGTGGTAGGCCCTGATGGCACCGCTTGGACCCCCGACCCCTCAGCGGAGATCATGCTGCTCGGCGACAGCTTCACCAACATCTATTCGCTGAACGATCTGGGTTGGGGAACTGGCTCCGGATTGGCAGAGCACCTCAGCTTGGCTCTTCAAAAGCCTCTGGATCGCATTGCCATCAATGCTGGGGGAGCCACCACCACCCGGCAGACCCTTGCTCGCTCGCCGGAGCGCCTTGAGGGAAAGAAGATCGTGATTTACGAATTTGCTATGCGCGATCTTGCTGTGGGCGATTGGAAAGTCCTTCCGCTCCCTGAAGCGAAGCCTGTCGCGGTAAAGCCAAGCCCTTCACGAACGGGGCTCGTTGGCACAATCAAGGATATCACCCGAGCCCCCAAGCCCGGTACCGTACCTTACAAGGATCTGATCGTTTGCATTCACCTCACCGATATTGAAGGAGGTTCGCCAGCCGAAGCCCTTGTTTTCCTTCATGGAATGAAAAACAACATCCCGACATCAGCGAGTGAGCTCAATCCCGGTGACAAAATCCACCTTCAGTCTGTGCCTTGGAGCACCGTGGAGGAAAAATACGGAGCCATTAACCGCAAGGAACTCAGCGGCCCCGCTGCGGAGTTGGAGGATATTTTCTGGTCCGAAGAAATCCCCGAAGCCGAGCGGTAATGGCGAAATCTGAAGCGTAAACTCTAAGTCGGCGATCTACTTTTTGAGCGGAATCACGGCGTCTTTGGCGATGAATTGCACATCGAGCCAAGGTGGAGGATTGCCGCACTCGCCATCGATCCAGAATTCCGAGAATCCTTTATCTACGGCATAATCCTGCAGCA
>RFZT01000450.1 GCA_009920585.1 bacterium | reverse complement strand
ACGGCCCATCCCGAAGCGGCTGCGCGCGAGCTCGAGCGCTGCGTGAAGGATCTCGGCTTCGTCGGCGCCATGATCTGCGGCCTCACCAATGGCGTCTTCCACGACGACGAGCGCTTCTGGTGCATCTATGAGCGCGCCGAGGCCCTGGGCGTGCCGATCTATTTCCACCCCTCCTTCCCCGATCCGGATGTCTCCCGCATCTACTATGACAAGTATGGCAAGGACTTCCCGCAGGTGGTGCGCGCCGCCTGGGGCTATACGGTGGAGACCGCGACGCAAGCGGTGCGCCTCATCCTCAGCCGCGTCTTCGAGAAGCATCCGGGCCTCAACGTGATCCTCGGCCACTTCGGCGAGACCCTGCCCTATCAGCTCTGGCGCATCGACCAGGCGCTCAAGCGCCCCGGCCATGACGTCATGAACTTCCGCGAGCATTTCACCAACAATTTCTACATCACCACCAGCGGCCACTTCTCCACCACAGCGCTGGTCTGCGCCATGATGGAGATGAGCATGGATCACATCATGTTCTCGGTGGACTATCCCTTCGTGGCCCACAAGCCCGCCATGGACTGGCTGGACACATTGCAGCTCTCCAAGACCGACATGCGCAAATTCCTCAGCGGAAACGCGCGCAATGACTTCGGCGGTGACTCCGCCCCAAGGCCATTCCTCGCTCACGCAAAGCAGACGTCCGGTGCGGGCCACGGAGGCCAAAATCGTATCCGTGTCGAGGGGTTTCACGCTGCGAAGATCGACGATCTCAAGCTCAAATCCCTCTTCGGCGAGTTCCGTCGCGGCCGCAAGAGATTCGTGGAGCATGGCGCCGTGAGTGACGATCGTGGCATCACGTCCGGCCCGCGCCAAACGTGCCTTGCCGATCGGGAGCGATGTCTCGGGAAGCAAATCGGCTTTGAGATGGTTATAAAGAAATTTGTGCTCGCAGAAGATGACGGGGTCATCGAGTCCCACCGCATCAAAAAGCATCGTGTAGGCATCTTCAACCGTGGCCGGAGTCAGAACGACCAGACCGGGGTAGTGGGCATAGAGCGCCTCCATGCTTTGGCTATGAAAGGGACCGCCGCCGGAGGTGCCACCAGATGGGAGGCGTACCACGATCGGGCAGGGAACGCCGGTGCGATAGTAGAGTGTCGCTGCGTGATTCACGATCTGGTTGAGTCCGCAGGTCGAAAAATCAGCGAATTGCATTTCCACGATCGGGCGCATGCCTTCGATCGCGGCTCCGATGGCCATGCCGACAATGGCGTCCTCGCTCAGAGGGGCATCAAAAACGCGACCGGGAAATTCTTTGGAAAGATTCTTGGTGGCTTTGAATGCACCGCCGAAGCTTCCGATATCCTGGCCGTAGAGAAAAACCCGGGGGTCAGTGGCGAGGGCCTTCTGCTGCGCGAGGCGAATGGCTTCTAAGTAAGTGATCATGATGTGGCGTAATGCTCACGATATTCCGGACAGGAGAGAGCGGCCCAGTCGTCCTCTTCGGGATCTGGTGCGGGTTCGCGGCGGACGCGGTCGGCGGTGGAGTTGACTTCCGCCTCGACCTCGCGGCGCCAAGCGGCGTGTTCCTCCGCAGTCGCCCATGCTTGATCAAGGATGTAGCGTTCAGCGAGAGCGAGGCAATCTCCACCGAGCGCCGAAGCTTTCAATTTGGGATCCACGTATTGACCGTCATCATGCTCGCCATGGCCGACGAG
>RFZT01000449.1 GCA_009920585.1 bacterium | reverse complement strand
AATCTGACAAGAGCGGGCGGATTCAGCATCCCTTTGGGGTGAATCTTTTTGGCTATGCACGCGGGGAGTTGGGAATCGGCGAGGACATCCGTCAAGTCGCCAAGGCGCTGCAGGCCTCTGATGTTCCTGTTTGTATCGTCAACTTCGAGCCTGGCAAAAATATCTCGCAGGCTGACCGGACTGCGGATGACCTCATCTGTGAGGAGCCCAAGTATGCTTTCAACCTTTTCTGCATGACTGGTATCGAGACCGTGCGCTATGTGTGTGAGCGGGGCGTGCGGGCTTTGGATGGTCGCTACAATATCGGGCTTTGGCCGTGGGAGTTGCCCGATTGGCCGGAGAGTTGTCGCCATGCCTACGCCTGTGTGGATGAAGTATGGGGTATCAGCGAATACACAGCCAATGCTCACCGTTTTGCGGCACCACGGCCGGTTCTTCCGATGTCGCTCCCCGTTGCCCTTGGTGAAGTGGGGGCCCAAACGCGTGCGGATTTTGGTTTGCCAGAGAAAGCTTATCTCTACAGCTTCGCTTTTGATATCAACTCAAGCGCTGCAAGAAAAAACCCCGAGGGCTTGATTGCTGCTTTCCAAAAAGCTTTTCCTCTTGGCGGAAAAGAAGACGTCGGGCTGGTTCTGAAAATCAGCCATCCGGAGACCGGCTGCAAATTATGGCGGACGATCCGCAAGGCTGCAGCGAGGGATGCCAGAATCCACCTCATCGAAAAAACCATGCGTCGCCCGGAGTTGCTCGCACTCTTCAAGGCCTGCGATTGTTTTGTTTCGCTGCATCGCGCCGAGGGGTTCGGACGATGCTTGGCAGAGGCTCTCCTTCTCGGCAAGCAACTTATTACAACCGGATTTTCGGGTAATCTGGATTTTTGCCACGAAACCCGTGTAGCCCTGGTGCGCCATAAGATGGTGCCCTTAAAGCCCGGCGCCTATATGTGGGGTGAGGGGCAGGAATGGGCAGATCCGGATTTGGAACATGCGGCAGAGTTGATGAGATCAGTTAAAAAAAATCCATGCGAGATTAGCCCTGCTCATTTCGATTTTGCTCCGGAAAATGTCGGTCGCCGCTATACTGCGCGCTTGCAGGAGTTGTGGAATCAACTTCATGATGGTGTTGAAAAAATGAAAACGACTTGAATGGATCTATACGCTGACGTTACAAGGCTCATCCGCCGACATATTGGCGGCATTCATCACACTGGTATAGATCGGGTGAATCTCGAGTATGCTCGATGGGTTCATGATCAGGGTGGCCATTTGTGTATGAAGAGGGGAAAAAGCCTTAAAAGACTCTCTAGGGAGGCTTGGGGGAAAATGCTCTTAGGTTCCCGACAGCCTGGGCACTATAAAATCAAGAATAGCCAGCGCATGGCATTTCTACTTCGATCGTTGCTTTTCCGCAAAGATATTCCAAATTACTCGAGGGTGGCTGTTTCAACACATTCCTGGCTGGCTTGCAGCGACACTTGGAAGTGGATGAAAAGCAGGCATTGCAAGTCTTTCGTGTTTATCCATGACTTGATTCCTCTCCAGTATCCAGAGTATTCACACCCTCGAGAGCGGGAGAAGCATGAGCGCCGCCTGACTAACACACTCCTATATAGCGACGGAATTATAGTGAACTCACGATGCACGGAGTCAGCTGTTCATTCATTTGCGCATCAAAACAAACTGCTCTTGCCGCCAACTCTTGTTGCGCCA
>RFZT01000448.1 GCA_009920585.1 bacterium | reverse complement strand
CGCTGTCGCGGGTGCACTCACCGTCCGGGACGATGACGAACTCATGCTCATCACGAACAAGGGCAAAATGGTACGCACGCGCATTTCCGAAATTCGCGAAACCGGCCGTAATGCCCAAGGAGTAAAGCTTATCGACCTTCGTGCGAACGAAGTCCTTCAAGCGATCGCCCCCGTTGTCAGCGACGAAGAGGACGAAGAAGAAACCCCCGCACCAGCGGAATAAGGACACGTCGCAATTTGATAGTCATCCTGCCCGCAGTAATGCGGGCGGGATTTTTTGTACCCTTGCCAAGTTTCCCTCTTAGAAAATTTCTGGCTGGAATGGCGGTTTTCGCTATGCTGCGAACACACCCCCGCTCAAACGTATGTTTTTCAATTCCGTTACGTTTCTCTTTAGTTTCCTACCGATTGTCTTGATTGGTTTTCTGCTTCTAGAGCGAGTGACGCCGGTTTTTTGGCGTCAACTCTGGCTTCTGACGGCTTCACTGGTTTTCTACGCGTGGACGAATACGAACGTGTTGCTGTTATTTCTGCCACTGACAGCGGTGAACTACTTTCTCGGCAGTCGCCTCTCGCGCGGCGGGGAATCTTCTGGAAAATGGCTTCTCGTCGGATCGGTCACGCTGAACATTGTCGTCCTCGCCTATTTCAAATACGCGAATTTCTTCGTCGCCAATTTGAATGCGGTTCTTCAGACGAATATTTTCATCGAAAAAATGCTCCTGCCGCTGGGCATTTCTTTCATCACATTTATGCAGATCGCGTGGTTGGTTGCGGCGCGCAAGAAGGAAGCGGTCCCGTGCAATTATTTTGAATTCCTCCTCTATTCAGCGTTTTTTCCACAGATCGTTTCCGGCCCGATTGTTTATCAGAAAGAGTCCCTTCACCAGTTCCGTAAAATGCGAACCGCAGAGGAGCGTTCTACGGATATCTGCGTGGGAGCGACCCTATTCACAATGGGTCTCGCTAAAAAGGTCCTTGTCGCTGATACGATCGCTCCATGGGCTAATCAGGCGTTCTGGGCAGTGAGCGTGGGAAGCCCGATCAGTATGTCGGCGGCATGGATCGGTGCCCTTGCGTATGCGTTTCAGCTGTATTTTGATTTCTCTGGTTACTCGGACATGGCACTTGGTGTAGCGCGCTTGTTTGGCATCCGCCTGCCACTGAATTTCAATTCTCCGTACAAAGCGGATAGCATCACCGATTTTTGGCGGCGTTGGCACATGACGCTCTCTCGGTTTCTTCGCGATTACGTTTACATTTCGCTCGGCGGCAACCGCTGCGGCCCCTTCCGTCGCTCATTTAACCTTTTCCTCACGATGTTGCTGGGCGGGTTTTGGCACGGCGCGGGTTGGACGTTTCTTCTTTGGGGAGCACTGCATGGATCCTACTTGATGGTGAATCACTACTGGGCGCAGCTCAATGAACGCACCCGAATCCCCGGAGCCACCCTTTTTATAGGCTGGGGTGGACGGTTGGTGACATTTCTCGCGGTTCTCGTGTCATGGATCTTTTTCCGAGCCGCCAATCCCGAGGAAGCCTTTCGATTGCTGGCCGGCTTGACTGGTACCAACGGGCTCCTACTTCCCGGTGACCCTCTCTTCTTTAAATCGTCCCCCATGCTCATGGCCCTGCCCGCTTTACTCGGGTTCACGATAGACCCTCAATTCGTCCTCCTTGTGTGCCTAGGTGGACTAGCACTGTTTGTGA
>RFZT01000447.1 GCA_009920585.1 bacterium | reverse complement strand
ACGCATCGGATGCCGTTAATGGTGGCTAGGCCGCCGGGCATCGAGGGATCGTCGCCGAAGAGGCGGTCGCCCTTGAGTTCCACAAAATCCGTGCAAGCCATCCGAACGTAATCGAGGAAAAACGGACGCTCGATGTGGCGGGAAATCTGAACCCGTTGCCAAGCGCTGAGATTGCCGTAGATACTGTCGCGTGTGGCTTCGATCTTTTTCTGCATCAGGGCGATTTCCCCCGACAGATCGATGTGGCGATCTTCGGACTGTTTTTTTAGCTCATGGAGCTTCTGTTCGAGTTCGCTGATGGGTTTCTCAAAGTCCAAGGTGGTCTTGCTCATGGGTGGATTACTTGATGGTGAGTGGGGTTCCTGTTTTCAGGAGGGCGAAGATGTCGTTAAAATCGGCTAGGCTCAGGACTATGCCTGTCGGGTTTGGCGGGATCGTGCCATCCGGCGCTGGAGTTGGGGCTGGATGAATAGACACGCCGCCGGGATTCAGCAAAACGAAACGCACCGTTTCGGCGTAGTCCTTGGCTCCAAAAGCGACGCGCGTTTCGCCTTTTCGGGCAACGCGATCAGCGACCTTGGTTTCGAAATCGCCCTTCCCCGAGGCCCCCGTGAGAGTGAGAGAAACGAGCGGATATTCCTTAAAAAATTCCCCGTTGTTCAAGACGGTGAGGGTGGATTTTTCTCGGTTTACCACAGCGGAGGTATTGAGTGCCGGAATGAGAAGTTGCTGGCCGATCTGGAGATTGATGTTCGGGAGTTGGTTGATCCAGTAGATCTGCTCCACGTTGTTTTTTGTGACAGACGCGATCTTAGCAAGAGAGTCGCCTTTTTTAACGATGTAAACGGTGTTGGCAGGCGTTGCGGCGGTGTCCCGAAAGAGGACGAGATTCATCCGGCCGAGAGCGGCAGTGGCCTCGGAGAGACGGGCAGAATCCGGGAAAGTGGTGATGAAGTTTTTAATGCTCTCGCGTGCCTCAATGGTGTCCTTAGCGGCATTGGGCTTAAGGTTTTCCCAAGCCGCTATGCTCTGATCCGGTGTGGGGGTCGGAACGGGTGTGGGGGGTGCTGTTTGCTCGATGACGTCCAGCTTTTTGTCTTTGTAGTAGAGGTCGTAGACAAAATAGGCACTCCCGCCTAAAACCGTGGCGACAAGCAGGAGAATCGTGAGAGCTTTGAGAATCATAAAATGGTTTTTAAATCTACCCTTTGCCAAGGGAGAATGAAAATACGTAAATCAAACAAGGCCGCGCTTCGTCCACTCGGCTACGTTTCCACCGGCGGATCGTTGGATCATTTCCATAGAAAACTTCAGCAGGCAGACTTCCCAAGCGTCGTCCACGCCCGCGATGAGAACGCCGAAGGGGTCGGCGAGCGCGCGGATCTCGTCCTCGAGGCGGTCGGTAGCGGATTCCATCGTTTCATGCAGCACCTTCTCGGAAAGGTCGGTTTTTTTAAATTGGAACCCATAGCGGAGGACGCGAGCAACGGAGGCGTTCGATTCCAGCCAATCGGCATATTCCCTCGCCTCATCGCCGAAGCCGTCCAAGAGCAACTTTCTGAAATGCGAAGGCGAAAGAATGCGCGGTCGCTCGGCCTCAATCATGCCGGACCGAACCCGTACGCAATTCACTTCATCCAATGGCTCGGTAATCAGGGTGAAACTGAAGCGCGTGGCTCCGAATGTCTCAATGGCGCTTTGCGGGCTTAC
>RFZT01000446.1 GCA_009920585.1 bacterium | reverse complement strand
AAGAGCCGCAACGCGAGACTCGCGGAGGGCACCAGCAACGAGTGCCGACAAGGCAAAGGGTTCATTTCCATTAGCCAAGCGCTCGACCCACGCGCGATAGAATTCATGGTTGGGATCCTCTCGACGGTGGGCGTAAACCAGAATGTTGACATCGGGCATTTGCATCGCAAGTCACCGCCCCTCATCTCTTAGCACAGCCAACTGCGCTGCAGTTTGGTGAAAATGAAGCAACTCGCCGTAAACGGGCATTTTGAAATCCGCGTGATTGGGCTCGGACTTCCTATTAGAAAAAAATAACTCCGAAGTGCCGTATTTACCAGTTCATACCATTGTCCCTTTGAAATTAGACTTTGCAGTGGAAAAGGGGCATGGCCGTCTCGGCCGTGTGGAGACTGGGCTACTTTCTCGCACCCTGGCCAGCAGAACCAAAGGAGCAGACCGCAGCACACAGGCGAGACGCGCTGTGCCCCTCTACTAAAATCCAAAAGCAAGCGGCTTTTGTTATCACTCAGAGTTTCCCCTTGTCGCCTGCCTCTCGCTTCGCGCGTCGAAAAAGTTGAACATCAAGTATTAGCGTTGTCCTCATACATGCATACATATGTATTCAATGTGATATGTCAATCTTGATTTTGAACTTTTCCTAATCAGTCATGATAAATTAAAGGGGTCAGAAGAATGGCGCTAGTTTAGTAGGAGTCGGTTTAGGTTGATGGATTAAATTTAAGAGTTGATGTGGAAAAAAGGGTCGAAAAAGGGTCAGCGTCCCACATATTCACATTTTTTGCTTCCCGCCGTTTAAGCCTTTCGCCTGCCAGAGCACCCTCTTGCAATGCTGAAGCGTGTTTTCTCATGGCCGACTCACTTCCTGCCATCAACTTCAAACGAAACCGTTTCGGTCGTAGACAACGGCAGCCAGAGCACGAGCACGTAGGATCCGTCCGTGTCCACCTCGATGCCTGCCTGATAATCTACGCCTTGCGTTTTGGCCTCACCGTTGATTTTCAAAGTCACGCTGCTGTCCGGGCTACCCCAATTGGCGATGATGAACGCGGGATTTTCCATCGGTTGCTCCTTACTGGCGCGCAGCGTGAAGGCGACGGGCCCGGTGGTCTTCGCGAATTTGAAGGCGCGTTCCCGTTTCTCGTAGCCGAGGGAATCGCAGCCTTTCGTATCCGTGACGGCGGGGGCGAAGTTCCAAGAACGGTTCAAGGAGGTCAGCTCGTCCGGCTGTTTATCGGTCAAACCATACATGACCATCGCCTCGATGTTGTTGCCGTTGGTGTGACGCAGTTCATGGAAGGTGGCTGGGCATGAGGACGACGGGCGATCAAAGGTCTCGACTTTCGTGCCATCGCTCGGAATGAGCTGCACGGGATAGTGAGTCCAGCCGCGCCAATAGACCTCTTTGTTCAGAAACGTCTCGCTTGACGCGCCGATCTCGCCGAGCTCGAACTGCTTGGTCCGGCCCTTGAAGTTGATGACCTGGAGATTCCAGTCGCCATCGCCCTTCTTGGCTTGCGGGCTTGAGCGTCCGATGGTCCTGGTCTGGCCGGATGGATTGGCCAGGGTCACCGCATCGTTGTGCAAGACATCCTCGATGGCTTGTCCGGGGTGGCAAAGGATTTCGTTCTGGTTCATTTCAGCGTTGATCCGCTTGCGGGTGTTGTTGTGAACCAATTGGTGGCGGATGGAAATGCCGTCGGGATAGAT
>RFZT01000445.1 GCA_009920585.1 bacterium | reverse complement strand
TTGTTGAAATCCTCCTTAATCAAAAATCGCATCAAAAATCCGCGCCAGAATAGTTCTTCCAAAACCGGAACAACGATCACCAAGCGGGCAAAGCGCGCGAGCACCGAGGACCAGTAAAGAAAGGGGTTAGCTTCAAATAGGGTGGGATCAAATCCCTTCAAGCGCGGAGGAAAACCAAACAGCAGCTGAGGGGAGATCCATAATCCGAGCAACGCAAATCCTACGACTACGGCAAACAAGTAACCATTTCGCTTTCCCCAAGAATAAGCTTTCCAGAAATAAAGAAGCGCAGCCCCGCACAGCAAGGTTTGGAGTGGGTAAATCCCCTGCTCAGGAAAATGAGACCAAATCGAATCGCCGCTAACCATCTTCACCAAGGGAAGCAAGGCGAGGGCGCCTATGAACAAGGCGAACGGCAATACATAAGCGGCAAGTGGTGATCGCATCGCCGGGATCTAGGTTTGCAAAAAACAGGCTAGAGCGTTTCAGGCGCTTCCAGCAGTTCTGCGATGCGCTTAAGGAGCCGACCGGCTGCACCGCCGTCGATCACGCGATGGTCGAAGCTCAAGGTGAACTGGGCCTCGATCACTGGGACAAATTTTTCCAGCTTGGCATCCCAAGACGGCACGGTCTGCCCCGCGCCCATTCCGAGAAGGATGGTCTGCTCGGGGAGGGGGATCGGGGTTGCGAGAGTGAGGCCGAAGGTGCCGTAGTTCGTGATAGTCGCGATGGACCCGCCTGTGTCATTCGCCGGGAGGCGGCGTTGACGAGCCAGCTCGACGAGGCGGTTGTAGCGGGAAACAAGGTCATTGAGATGGAATTGGTCGGCATTCCGAATCACCGGCACAAGAACACCATCTTCCGCTTCCACAGCGAAGCCGATATCCACGGATGGGGGATGAACGATGCGGTCACCGATCAGGGGCAATCGCAAGTGCACGCAGGGCGTAAAGGGCTGGTCCGGGCTTTGAGGGGTGGCTTTTGCGGTGGGTTAACAGATTGTCGAGATTGATCGGCCGGCAAACTGTAGCAAGCGGACGTGACCAACTGCGAATCATCGCATCGGCTACGGCCTTGCGCATCGGCGAGGCTGGGGTGATTTTATTGTTCTCGATGCTGCCCATGAAGCGCTCGAGATCTTCAATGGTGACGCGTCCGCCAGCTCCGCTGCCGGGGATGCCAGCGAGATCGGAGGATCGGAGGCCTAGTTCGACCATCCGTGCTTTCATGCGCGGGGAAAGGTAGCTCACGCCGCCTGCGTGGGCAGGAACGGGCAGGCCGCCGGGGACGGTCGGCTCCACCGTTTGAGGCTTCGCTGGGGCGTCAGGACGTTTTTTTTCCGGTTTGCGTTTGGGCGCTTCCTCTTGATCGAGGCCGAGGCGGGCAGCTTCCTCGCTGGTGACCTCAATATACCCCAAAATGGCACCCACGGGATAGCTTACGCCTGCTTCAGCGGTAATCGTGACGAGTTGGCCAGTACAGGAGGCTGTGACAGCCATCATCGCCTTGTTGGTCTCCACCTCGATGATGTCGGCATCCGCCTGCACGGTGTCGCCTTCCTGATGGAGTATGCGGACGATGGTGGCCTCGGCGATGGATTCGCCGAGTTGGGGCATTTGAATGGGTACGAGTGCCATGGTGGTTCAGCTAAGTAGCAGGCGCCGGGCTGCGGCGGCTATGGTGGATGCGGTCGGGCGGTGGACTGACCAAA
>RFZT01000444.1 GCA_009920585.1 bacterium | reverse complement strand
CTGGGAACAAGCCTTGAGCAGCTTGGTTGGCCGTGATTGTCGTTGTTCCAGCTCCAACAATTGTGATCATCGATCCGCTCACTGTTGCCACTTTACCGTTACTGCTCGTATATGTGATTGCTCCAGAACTTTTGGAAGTTGGCGCCTTGATCACTGGCGCTTTGTCGCCGTAGGTCACGCTAGCGGGAATGAGAGCAAATCCAGAAAGCTTATTCGCCTCAGCCTCAGCTTTCGCCTCAGCCTCAGCTTTCGCCTCTGCCTCAGCTTTCGCTTTTGCCTCAGCTTTCGCAACAGCTTCAGTTTTCGCCTTAATCTCAGCTTGAGCTTTGCTTGCGGCGGCATTCAATGCGGCTTTTTGTGAAGCCTTCTCTGCGCCCGTGTCTGGAGGAGGGAGTTTGCTCAAATCAATTTGCGTTTTTTTCTCGTCCCCCTCTTTATTTTCACCATCTTCGGGCTTTCTCTCCCCTTCCCCCGACTTCTTTTCATCTTCTTTTTTCTTAACTTCCTCTTGAGCGGTTATTGCCGACATGACGAACTCGCTCAATTGCTGAACGATTTTATTAACAATTGCCATGATTTCGGCCGAATCTTTACTAGTGAGCGGGGCATCGAAGACAATCGTGAAGGTACCGCCTGCGGCAGGATTGACGGATATCGAAGATGCCAAACCACTCGTAACTAGGAGCGGTGCCTGACCACTTCCTTGGGAGGAAAGCGCAACAGCACCCTCAACAACGCTTAGCTTGGAGCCGATAGGCTTACCTGCACTATCTAAACTAACGCTAAGTTTGAACTTGGTGCCTCGAATTCCTGCAACACCGAGAGGAGTCGAAACCGTCATCTCGGATGCGGCGCTGAGTTTTTTGACATTACAAACCACATCACCATAGTCCAGCTTGAGTTTTGTCTGCGAGGAAGTGGGTTCCTTTTCGAGCTTTTTAAATGCGGCCTCATCAAAATCCCATGGCTTTTGGAGGTATTCTTCGATGGAAAATTTCGAACCGCTCTGCACTTGAAGTGAGGATCCATTCGAGAATGCGAGGCTCGCCGAGCTATTGGATCCAGTGAGAATGATGTCTCCCTTTTGGAGTTTGGCGCCAGCGGCGGGGGTGATTCCAACGGGATTTTTAGCTGATGCAATCTTCACGTCGCCTTCAAATCCAGTAAGAACAATGAGGCCGGGAGTCATTGCAACGTCTTGCGGCGGAGTCGGCTTTGGCTCCTCCGCGTGGAGCACTGTCGATATAATCGAAAACAGAAAAACGAAAACGGCTGCTGCTTTTTGAAATTTCTTTTGTTTCTTCATAGAAATAGGGACGATTCGATCATTAATTGAATCGTCTTGAAGGGAGTTGGCAAGCGCTTTTCGTTATTTTTTATTTTGTTTTCGTCCTTTGATTTCCACCAGAGGAATGCCGAAAAGAAGAATTCAGCAAATGCTCTGTCAAAATCGGGAGCCAAAAAATCTTTGGCAAAAAACAATCATCGCTCAAGGATTTAGCCAAACCCGCCATCTCAGCAGCATCAAACCAAAACACTATCACGTTCTACAGCAATTTATTGCATCAAATAAATCTACAAAAAAACCAGATTAGCCTACTCACGGAAATCGACGCCGACTTTTTCGCGGAGGATGGCTTTGATGCGGTCGGTGGAGGAGTTTACCTCATCTGCAGTCAATGTCCTCTCCGGGCTACGGAAGAGGAGTGAG
>RFZT01000443.1 GCA_009920585.1 bacterium | reverse complement strand
TTCTTTCATGGAGCGAATAAAGACATTGTGGAGTTTATCTTACAGATTAGTGATGCAAAGTTAATATTGTTACGGCAACGGGGTGCATGACAAAAAAGAAGGTTTTTTTGATTTTTCTCTTTTTTTAGCTCTTAAAGTGTAGTATTGCATACTACATATGCAGTCATCTACCACCTCAGCTCAACTCCACATCCGTCGCCGCCAACTCATTTCCCAGATCGAAGACCTCGATCAAATCCGGCGAGGCTCGATCACTGAACAGTTTGTTGAAAGTGTCCGACAAGACGGCACCAAAGCGCGTCGCGGGCCCTACACGCTCTACTCCTTCAAAGACAAGGGTGGACGCACCATCTCGCGCCGCCTCACCGATCCGGCTCAGATCGCCCACTACCGATCCCAGATTGAAGCCTTCCGCCAGTTCCAACAATGCACGGCCGAGCTTCTCGCCTTGGGCGAGGCTCTCTGTGACCGAGCGCTCCAAGAGCCCGACACAGAAAAAAAAACGCCATCCACTCATTCGAAAACCAAAGCCAAGAAGAGATCCAAACTTTGATGGCGTCGCTGCACAAAGCACGCGATCAGGGCGACTTCGATATGGAGGCTTGGGAGGAGGCCATCCGCAACGCCGTCCTGCGCTACGGAGCGAACCTGCTCGAGGGGTTGCTGGCAAAAGCGGGATGCGGACGACGCGACGCTCCCGTGCTCGATGCGGACGGGCACCCCATGCACAGTATTGGCGTCCGTCAGAAGACCCTCACCACACTGCTTGGTAAAGTCACCCTGCGGCGCTCGGTCTTCAAGGACGCAACAGGCACCCGCACGCGTATCCCGCTGGACGAGAGCCTTGGCGTCACGGGCACTTCGTTTTCCCCCGGCGTGCGCCGCTTCATGGCCAGGGCTGGGAGCCGTTCTTCCTTCGTCGATGCCAGCGAGGATCTGCTGACCTATGCCCGTTTGGAAGTCACCCCCAAACAGGTGCAACGCGTGGCCGAAGATGTCGGCCGTGCGGTGGAGGATTGGAACGCGCGGCAAGAAGCTGCTCCGGCTGGATCCCAAGACAATCCCGCCACGGTGCCGATCCTCTATGTCAGCTTTGATGGCACCGGAGTGCCTATGCGCAAAAGCGAGTTGCATTCCTCCAAAGGCAAGGGGCCCGATGGCAAAGCCAGAACCCGCGAAGTCAAACTCGGCTGCATCTTCACCCAGACCACGACCGACGAGGCGGGGTGGCCCGTGCGCGATCCCGATTCGACCACCTATGTCGGTGCCATCGAATCCAGTGAGCTTTTCGGTCTGCGCATCTACCAAGAAGCGGTTCGCCGAGGTAGCGAGCAGGCTGACAAAATCGTCGTTCTCACCGATGGCGCCCGCTACAACAAAACCATCGCCTCAACCCACTTTCCCGGAGCTGTCCACATTATTGACCTCTACCACGCCCGCGAACACCTCGCCGGCTTGGCCAAAACCCTCGGTATCGACGACGCTCAGCTCAGCGCTTGGCGCGACCTTCTGGACATGGGTCGAGTCGAGAACATCCTCGATCAGGCAGACGCCCATATCGATGCCCTTTCGCTCGGCAACGCCCAAGCCGATATACTGCGTAAAGACTTGGGTTACTTCCAAGAAAACGCCCGCTTGATGCGCTACGCCGAATTTCGCATCGCGGGATATTTTGTCGGCTCCGGCGTTGTCGAGGCCGGTTGCCGCACTCTCATCG
>RFZT01000442.1 GCA_009920585.1 bacterium | reverse complement strand
TGGCGAGTTTGGGGTAGGGTGACAAAAAGACCCCCGAGGATTTCCAGAACCTTCACGAAGACAAGAAACTTGCTCGCAAACATAGCGCCCATAAACATCGCTGCAGGTGATCCCGCAGGCGGAGTGGGAACAGGAAGAAATTTCAGGAAGAAATTTAACCCGAATACGATGAAAACGAGGCCGAGAAGAAAGGCCGTGATGTGAGTGATGTATTTCATGATTTTGGTACGGGTTATTTACATCAAAACGGTTGTGGGCTATCTCCGACCCACACACTGACCTAGCGACGACTTACGAAGATTTTAGTTTTGAGCCTTTTGGGCCGCCACTTTTCCTGCAAACCACTTCTCGTATTCCGCGACGGGCAGGATGCGAATCTTCGCCTTCATATTGTAATGGCCAGTGCCACACAACTGACTGCAAGCCAACTCGACGTCTGCCGTATTTTTGGTCGTGAATTGGATCCACTTGATCGTACGACCGGGAACCGCATCTTGATACAAGCGGAAGGATGGCACGTAAAAGGAGTGGATGACGTCACGGGATCGAAGAAGAACGTGGACAGGCTTGCCAACGGGAATCACTAACTCGGTCGAAGTGAAGTCGTCTTTGCCAGCAGCATCTGAGGGATCAACGCCAAACTTATTTTGGAGACTGAATTTTTTGACATCACCCTCACCGAGTTTGCCATCGGCACCCGCGTAGCGAATGTCCCATCCGAATTGGTAGCCCACGATATCCAATGTGATAGCGTCAGGGGCGATAAAAGGAAAATGGCCGTTGGGATGATCGTCCACCAGAATTCCAAGGTGTTATTGCCATGGCTGTAGTGGGCTTTGTGACCAGCACGGCGACGATAGCGGATTAAGTAGATGATGTAGACCGCTTGTGTTGCAACAAATACCAAAAGAGTGAGGCCGAAAATGAAATTCAGCAACATGTCGATCTTTTCACCGCCAACGGTGTTATTCGGTGGTGCCCAGTAGAGGTTGCTGGTTCTTTCTTCGGCAGAAGCTGGCAGGACGGAGCCCGTGAGGACGGCTGAAACAATGAAAAGGAAACGCAAGAGAGAATGCATAGAATGAGACATCATTTAGATGGCGAAGATTTTGCGCCAGCGGGGGCGGGTGCCGCCGCGCCGCTTGCAGCAGACTCGGCTAGGATGGCTTTGAGTTCTTTTTGGTACCAAGACTCTGTTCTCGCGATGGTTTTATCACGAATGGATTTGACATACTCCGTCGAAATCGGAGCAGCGGCATTTCCCCATTCCGAGCGAATATAGGTCAGGACTGCAGCGATCTGCTCATCCTTGAGTTGCTTCCATGGAGGCATCGCATTGTTGTATGTGGCACCTTTCACTTGAACGGCTCCGCCAACAACCCATTCACTCCCTGCGAGAGGAGGAAATTGACCAGGCATTCCAAGGCCGGTTGTTTGATGGCAGACGACGCAGTTTTGTGTGAAAATGCGCTTTCCAACAATCTTTGGGTCCACGGGAGCTGCAGGTCCACCCGCACCTGCCCCTGACCATGAAACCAAATCTGGGCTAAACACATCCGAGCGGAACCCACCACTATTCAGGGCAAGGTAAATACCTGCGATGAAGATGATGACAAAGAAGATAGCGGTCAGAGCAAGTGGGATAGGGTCACTCGCATTCGTTGGCTCTGGGTTTTCCCGAAGAACGGATGCCGGTATAGAGGTTTTCTCTCCGGTTTCGGACGACAATTTTGAGGGAT
>RFZT01000441.1 GCA_009920585.1 bacterium | reverse complement strand
AACGACTATCACGTATGGAACGGCGCTGAGCGGAACGCAGTTGAATGCGGTGGCGAGCGTGAACGGAACATTCAGCTACACGCCTGTGACTGGAACGGTACTGGGAGCAGGAAACCAAACGCTGAGCACGATCTTCACGCCAAGCGACGCGGCAAACTACAATACGGGGAACAGATCGGTGACGCTCGTGGTAGGTAAGGATAACCAAACAATCGGAGCTTTCAACGCTCTGGGAGATAAAGTCTATGGCATTTCGCCATTTGTCGTTACGGCACCAACAGCGAATTCAAATTTGAGTGTGATGATTAGCGTGAAAAGCGGACCAGCGACGATCTCGGCAAACAATACAGTGACATTGACAGGAGTCGGCACTGTTATGCTGGCTGCTAATCAGGTTGGCTCTGCCAACTTCAATGCGGCTACAGAAGTGACGACGAGCTTTGCGGTGACGAAGGGCAATCAAACGATTGGAGCCTTTGGATTGATTGGAAGCAAAGCGTATGGAGATGCCCCATTCGTCGTAACGCCGCCAGTGGCCAGTTCTGGCCTGCCTGTGACGTTGAGTGTAAAGAGTGGGAATGTCACCCTCTCGACCAACAACACCGTGACATTGAATGGTATTGGCCCCGTTGTCCTAGCGGCCAATCAGGCAGGCAACGCCAACTTCAATGCGGCCACAGAGGTCACGGTTTTGTTTAATGTCACAAGGCCTCTTTCCAAACTCACCATACCAGTACCCGTATCTACAGATGGATCTGTTACCGTAGGATTCGAAGGTGAAACGATGAGGGAGATTGGAGCTAACTATACGGTCTCAGCCATTCCAGCCAGCGGGATGATCTTTAAAGAATGGAGAAAAAATACGTCGTCTCTCACCTCCAACTCGACATTGAAATTCACCATGGAGCCGAACCTCAAGCTAACCCCTGTTTTTGCTACTGACTTTACGAAGCTTGCGGGCATGTACAATGGGTTGGTAGGGATTGGTGAAATCGGAACGGGTTCCGCACAGGACATGCAGTCATTCCCTGTGAAAAATGGCTTCGTTACGTTCAGCCTTGCTTCGACTGGAGTGGTGAGTGGTAACTTGAGTATCGAGGGACAAATCAGTGCCTTCGGAGGCAATTTTACGGCTAACAAAACGGTTTCGATTTCTATAATCAGGGCGAATACAACGGCTGTCCCCGCCTTGCTAGAACTCACATCCTCGCTGCCAGGTGAAATCTCAGGTAATGTAACGGTGTCTGGCAATAAGCTTCCTTTCAGGGCGCTACGCGCGGCCTATTCCGAAAATGCCACGGCGCATGCTCTCGGGAATAAAACTTATACCCTAGCGATCCCTGCCCCAGCTGGAGTTTCAGTTGGGCATGGATTTGCAAGTGTATCGATTGAAGGAAATGGTGTTGCGACAGTTGTTGGTAAGTTGGCTACTGGTGATGCCATTTCCGCATCCGCAGGCATTGTTGACTCGGGTGACGGAAACTGGGTGCTCCCGCTCTATTCCACAGGCAATAGCGTTGTTACTGGTGAAATCGTAATACCCAAATCGCCAAGTGCAGGAACTGCGGAAGTGGCAGGGACTGTGGAGTGGTTGCGCAAACCGAATGCTGGAACGGCACTCTTCCCTACTGGGTTCCTCAAACGCTCAACCATTGTTGGAAGCAAGTATAGTGTCGTCACAGGAAAATCCTTCCTAAGCGGAAACGCGACAACGGCAAACTTTACTCTAGGCATTGATC
>RFZT01000045.1 GCA_009920585.1 bacterium | reverse complement strand
GGCGTGAGCCAACTCATCCGCGGGGCCTACCACTTACTCGGCCTCCGCACCTATCTCACGACCGGTCCGAAGGAGACCCGCGCCTGGACGATCCAGGCTGGCGACAAAGCCCCAGCCGCCGCCGGCGTCATTCACAGTGACTTCGAGCGTGGCTTCATCGCGGCGCAGATCGTCTCCTTCGACGACCTCATGACCTGCGGCACCGAAGCCAAAGCCCGCGAAGCCGGCAAGCTCCGCCTCGAAGGCAAGGAATACACAGTCCAAGACGGCGATGTCGTCGAATTCCGCTTCAACGTCTAATACCAAAAGCAGGCGGCTTTTGGTATTAATCGCAGTTTGGGACGATTTGCTGTGGCGCGAATCATGGATTTCTGAAGCAAGGCTAAAATGATTTTTGGGAAAGGTTGCGTATTTCGTCTATTATGGCGTCCATCTTGCGCTGGTTGGTGATAAGCCTGCTTCATGAGGTCGGCTGGCTGCCCTCCCACCTCAGTCAGGAAAACTATTTTCATAGGCTGGGTTGGTTCCGTCTTTTTTACCTGCGTAGTTTTGTTGGAAGCGTGTTTTCACAATCCCCTGCACCTTTTGTAGGGTCTCTTGAAGCTGGCACACCACTTGCTTGTGATAATGCAGATGAATACCCTTTCTGCACTTGAGCGCTACAATTCCCTCTGTGATGAGCTTGATTTTTTCATGCACGAGGAAAATGCGAGTCTTCGTTCCAGTTCCTCGGAAGAAAATGCCCATATTGATCGCAAAAAGCAGATTGTTGCGAAGCTTCACGAAGCTCTTCAAGGGTTGAGGGTGGCTGGCCCGGTAAAAAGTGCCGAGCACGCGGCATCCTGCGAAATCCGCAAGCGCGTTTTGGCCAAGATCCTCAAACTCCTTCTCCTCAGCCGCGAGAGTGAACAGCTTCTTTTAAAGAACTCCGTTCGCACCGTGGCCAAGGTTGAGCCGGCCGTGCCAACGCCAGCGAAACTCATCAAAACCTATAAATCCCACAGAGCCACCGCTCCAGCCGCAACGCAGGCTGAAGGGTCATGGGTAGTTTGGTAATCGGTTCGACAGAATTACAGAATTAACAAAATAATAGGGAAACCTGTAAGTGGTGTCATTTGTTAGGCTGTAAAAATGACTTCGTTTTTTGCAGAGCCTGTAAGCCCAGATCATCCTATCTTGAAATATTTGGGATCATTTTTAAAATTCTGTAAATTCTGTCTAAAATTTTCTTTTCTGGTCTAATACGCTGACCCATGGCTCAAAAAAACGTCTCCATCACTCCAGGCCAGAAGTACAAATTCATCGTCAAGTCGGCGGAGGAAGCGGCGACGATCATTCGTGAAAAGCTCGGTGAAATGGCGCAGGTCATTTCCGTTCGCCAAGTCGAGGGCGAGGGGTTGGCGAAATTTCTGAGCTCGCCGAAGCTTGAGATCATAGCTCAAATTCCTGTGGAGGAACCAGCCGCAGCACCTGTGACTGCGCAGTCATCCTCGATTCCAGAGTCAGACGACGAGCCGGCGTCTGATAATCCCCAGCGCCGCAGAGCCCCGCGTCCTCGCAAACAGCGTGCCGCTGCGGTGGAGGGTGGACGTGACGAAAGTGACATGGTGTCGGAGTCGCTCGTTCGTGCCATGTTCAACAACCTGCCGACGGGACGGCTTTGGACCCTGCTCTCCAAGGCGGGCATTCCTACGGAATTTCTTGCCCAGTTTGAAGAGCATCCGGAATCCCGTAAACTCAAAGATCAGCCGCTCCAAACGGCGATATCGCATTTTGCGATGCTCATGCGCGACCGGGCTCCGAGCCGCAGTCTAGCTCTCTCGAATCGTGTTGCCTTTCTTGGATCGCCTGGAGCGGGAGTCACTACGGCCCTCTGCAAGCAAATTGCCTCCGATGTCTTTCTGCGCGGTCGTAGTGCGTGTGTGATGAAGTTGGAGGCCGATGAGCCCAACTCGGCTGAAGGTCTATCCATGTTTTGCGAGGCTCTTGGCGTGGCGCTCCTGCGCGAGCCCTCCGAGCTTCGCAAGGTACCCGAGGAGACCAATGTCTATTTCGATGTTCCGGGAATGATTCTCAACGGGAAAAATATCCGCCATTTGCAAAAAACCTTCGATGAGTTGGGGGTCGAATCCCGTGTGCTTGTCGTGAATGCCGCCTATGAACGGACGCTCATTCAAGAAGCCTATACCCGCGCCACAGCTCTTGGGGCCACGCATGTCGTCTTCACGCATGTCGATGAACTTCCGCGTTGCGGCAAGCTCTGGGAGTTTGTGCTCGATGATGGTCTTGTTCCCCTCTTCGCCAGCACGGGACAGAATATCGCTGGGGACTTTGATCGGCATGTCATCGATCTTCTCGTTCGTCGAACGCTCTCGGCCGGCGACGAGTAAAAAAATTCCGCTATCAGTGTGGCGGATCGGTTGACATTGGTTAGCTTGCGCCCCATCGTTCGTCGCCATGGGGAATATGGATTTGAAAGCGGACGCGAACGCTGGCGGGGAGTCACTCGCCGCGAAATTGTGTGCGGCGTGCGGAATGTGTTGCAATGGAGTTCTTTTTTATGGAACCCGTCTTCAGCCTGAGGATTCTGTTCGCTCTCTGTCTGCGCTCGGTCTGAGGCTGAAACGTAAAGATGGGGAAATGCAATTCCTTCAGCCGTGCCCTGCTTATAAGGATTCCTGTTGCTCGATTTATGAGAAGCGTCCGCAACGTTGCCGGACATTTTCTTGCCGACAACTGCAGGCGCTGAATACGGGTGAATCCACAGAGGAAGCCGCCTTTGCTAAGATCTCCGAGGCAAAAATCCTCACCGATCACGTTCGGGGCTTATTCGCGCAACTCGGCGACACCCGCGAGAATAAAGCTTTTGCACGACGCTATGCGGCCCTTTTCACCCCGCCACTGGATGCCTCGCCGGAATCCGAGCGTCTGCGCCAAGAACTCCAAGTCGCCATGAGCGAGCTTGAGGCGATGCTGGCAGCGGATTTTCGAACCGAAGCGATCGCCTAAAACCGAAATCGGCAGTTGAAGAGGTTTTTTTGACAGAATTAACAGAATTCAGCAGAATTAACCACAACCAACCAAAGGGAGTAAGATTGCCAAAGGCAACTCCGAAGGAGTGAACGAAGTGAATCAAAGAGCACAGAGGAGTAGGTGTTTATAATGCGCTCTCTGTTTTGTGTGGTCTGCGATGCTCATAATTCACTGCGGAGAAAAATTCTCCCATTCTGTAATTCTGTCTAAAATCCGATTCTGGAATACCAATCAGTCGAGTGTTTCTGTGATTGCGGTATGGAGGGCTTGAAGGCCCTCATCGATTTGAGCTGTCGTCGTGCATAGAGGCGGCATGAAGGCGAGCGTGTCCAAGATCGGTCGGGTGAGCAGTCCATGTCGGCGTGCAGTCATACAGATCTTTGCTCCTGTTCGTTGCTGCCAAGGGAAGGGGGTGCCATCGGGTTGTCGGACCTCGATGCCGGCGATGAATCCACACTGGCGCACTTCGTGAATACAGGGGTGAGAAGCGAAGCGTGCGAGTTGATCGCGGAGGTGGGCGATTTTGGGTTGGAGATTTTCGAGAACCTTTTCTTCCCGGAAGACATCCAAGCTCGCCAGCGCGGCCGAGCATCCGAGCGGATTTCCTGAGTAACTGTGGCCGTAGTAGAAAGTCTTTTGATCTTCGAACGGACCGCCGAACGCGCTGAAAACTCGTTCCGTGGTGAGTGTCGCGGCGAGCGGCAGGTAGCCGCCGGTGAGTCCCTTGGCCAGACACAGGAAATCCGGTATGACGTCTTCTTGTTCGCATGCAAACATCGTTCCCGTTCGCCCGAAGCCGGTCATCACCTCATCCAAAATCAAAAAAACATCTACGTCGTTGCAGAGCTTTCTTAAATCACTCAGAAGCCCACGCGGCCAGGTACGCAGACCAGCAGCCCCTTGAATAAGCGGCTCGATGATCACCGCGGCGACGTCGCCTTTTTTTAGAAGCTCACCAAGCGGGTTGAGGTCGCTGATGTGCGTGACGGGAAATTGGTGTCCCTCGATGCGTTTCTGGAATGTGCCGATTCCACCGAGGTTCGCGGCTCCCAGCGTGTCGCCGTGGTAGGCGTTGTCAAAGGCGATGAAGCGCGAGCGATGAGGGGCACCTGATTGCTGGTGAAATTGGATAGCCATCTTCATGGCCGCTTCGACGGCGGTCGAGCCGTCATCGCTGAAAAAAACGCGGGAGAGGGTTTGTGGCGGGAAGAGCGCGGTTAAACGCGCGGCGAGTTCAATGGCGGGGGGATTTGTGCTGCCAAGGAAGGAGACATGTGCCACGCGGTCGAGTTGCTCGCGAAGCGCGCGTTTGATCGTTGGGTGGGAGTGGCCGTGGATGTTGGTCCATATCGAGGAGTTGCCATCCAGGTAGCAGCGGCCATGGCTATCCTCGAGCATCGCGCCTTCCCCGCGAACGAGGACAAGTGGTTCGTTGTCCGCTGAGCACCATTCCTGATTCGGTGTGAATGGGTGCCAGACATGACTTTTATCCAATCGGCCGAGTTCCGCCGTATTCCAAACATCTCGCATAGCGAATGGGTTTATAGCATAGAGACAAGTGAGTGAATTCGAATTCCACCCATTTTCAAAATCTTCTCCGGCTTTTCGGATATGTGGGCGCGGTTCTTTTAGCGGCTTGCATTGTGTCGCCACCGCTTTACTGGGCTGGAACGTGGCTTTCACAGGAAGGTTTTTTACCCCTAGTCAAAGGCTTTCCTTTTCACCGTTATTTCAGCCGTAGTGTGCAGGTGAGTGCGTTGATCCTCCTCTGGCCTGCCTTTCGTTGGATCGGTATTCGCCACCTCCGCGAGTTGGGAATTGCTCCGAATGGGCGCTGGAGGGGCGATTTGATTGCGGGTTTCGTGCTGGCCCTATTGCCGGTTGTTTTGATGGGGGTGATCTATGTGCGGCAGGGTATATGGAGCCTTCGCGGTCCGGTGGACTTCGCACGTTTCCTTCCGATCGCCGCTTCGGCTGCCGTGGTATCTTTGCTGGAAGAGTTTTTTTTCCGTGGAGTGATACTAGGTCTGTGCCTGATGGCCATGAAGCGCTGGTCGGCGTTGCTTGTATCCGCCGTCATCTTCAGCGTTGTTCATTTTGTCAAAACATCGAAGTCCGTGAGCGGTGGACCTGTGACTTGGTCGAGCGGGTTTGAGCAGATCCCGCTAGCGTTCTCGAGCGCGCCGCCGTGGCCGTTGCTGGGATGGGGATTTCTTTCCCTTCTTGTTGCGGGTCTGATTTTGGGTGTGGCTGCCGCTCGGACGCGGTCGCTATATCTCCCGATCGGTCTTCATGCAGGATGGATCTTTGCTCAGAAGGGTCTGGAACTCCTTGCGAAGTTTAATGCCAAATCTCCGGAGGCGCTGCTTCCGTGGACGGGGCCGAACGTCGTGAGCGGAGCCGTGCCAACGGGGTTGGTTCCGCTCGTTTTTCTTTGTCTGACATGGGCCCTGGTTTTATCGCGACTCCGGCATGTTGAAAAAAACGATCACCGAAGCGCTTGAGCCACTAGCGACGCTTTTTTTTCCGCCCCATTGCGCGCACTGCAAGACGCGGTTGGAGGCGGGGATGGATTTTTGCAGCGATTGCGAGGCGCTCATCGAACGGATCAAGGCTCCCCGCTGCGAGTCCTGCTCCCAGCCCTACGATTGTTTGACGGGGGAATTCACCTGTCCGAATTGTCGAGGCGAGGCGTTTTACTTCGAGTGTGCGGTCGCCGTCGTCCGAAGTCGCTCGGTCATCCGTGACCTCATCCATCGCATCAAATATGGTAAGGAAATCTGGCTGGCTCGGGTATTGGCCCAAATTGCCGCCGAGGGACTCGAGGATTCGCGATTGGTGGACGAGGAATTTGATGCGCTTGTGCCGGTTCCGTTACATCCCAAACGATTGCGCGAAAGAGAATACAATCAGGCTGCTGTGATCGCTGAAAATTTATCCCGCAGGACGGCTATTCCTGTTCTATCGGCGCTGGAGCGACGACGTTACACGACCACGCAAACCGCTCTTGATCGGAAGAATCGAAGGCAAAACTTGCGGAATGCGTTTTCAGTGGTCAAGAATGCCGATGTAACAAATAAAAACCTCCTACTTGTGGACGACGTGCTCACGACGGGATCGACACTCGATGCCTGTGCTGCCGTTCTTCTCGAGCGGGGGGCCTCCAGCGTGCGGGCGCTCACTGTGGCCCGTGGCTAAGAAAAAAACCTCACTCATAAAAAACCATGGCGATTTTTAAAAAACCTATTCTCCGCTCACTCGGTGGAAAAACCCGCGAAATGCCGACCGGTCTTTGGACGAAGTGCTCCGCGTGCGGCGAGGTGATTCACAATCTCGCTCTTTCCGAGAATTTGCAGGTTTGTCCGAAATGCGATCATCACATGAATCTGGGTTCGAGCGAACGCATCGAGAGCCTTGTGGATGCAGAGAGTTTTGTAGAGATGGATGCAGCGATGTCTTCCGTGGATCCGCTTGGATTCAAGGGTGTGACGACCTATGCCGACCGTCTCCAAAGTTACAAACAAAAGACAGGCCTTGTGGATGCGATTATCACTGGTGAAGGACGTATCCATGACCATCGGGTGGGGCTTGGGGTGATGGATTTCAATTTTCTCGCTGCCACGATGGGATCTGTCGTTGGGGAAAAGGTGACTCGCATTATCGAGCATTCCACCAAGAACAAGATGCCCGTCATTCTGGTCTGCGCCTCGGGGGGAGCTCGTATGTATGAAGGTATGCTCAGCCTCATGCAAATGGCCAAAACCAGCGGCGCTCTCGCCCTGCATGCCCAAGCCAACCTGCCTTACATCACCATTCTCACGAATCCCACCACGGCTGGAGTGATGGCCAGTTACGCCTCGCTGGGTGACATCATTATTGCCGAACCCAAGGCGATGATCGGGTTTGCCGGCCCTCGAGTGATTCGCGAAACGACCCACCAGACGTTGCCATCCGATTTTCAAACGGCGGAATTTTTGGAAAAGCACGGGCTCGTTGACTTGATCGTCAGTCGCGACAAGATGCGCGACACGCTCGGGAGCATCCTCGGATATCTGGGGCAAAAGTGACCTGGGACGATGGCCTCGCGTGGCTTTACTCTACGCGAGAATCGAGCATTAAGTTCGGCTTGGAAAAAACGCATCGGCTTTTGGATGCGTTGGGCCGACCCGACAAAAAACTCCGTTTTCTCCATGTCGCAGGAACAAATGGCAAGGGATCGGTCTGCGCTATGCTGGATGCCATTTTGCGGCGTTCTGGTTATCGCGTGGGACTCTTCACTTCTCCGCACCTGAAAGACTTTCGTGAGAGGATTCGAGTCGATGGCGAAATGATCTCCGAGTCGCACGCCGCATCTGGTTTATCGCGGATCAGGGGCGCGGTTGAGGAATGGGAGCACGGCCCCACTTTTTTTGAAATAGCGACGATCTTGGCGCTGGATTATTTTGCCGCGCAGGGGTGCGATTTTGTTGTGCTCGAGACCGGTATGGGCGGACGATTGGATTCGACGAATGCCATCACTCCGCTCGTCTCGGTGATCACCCCGATTGCGATGGATCATATGTCTTGGCTTGGGGAAACGCTTCCCGAGATTGCCGGAGAAAAAGCAGGAATCATCAAAGATGGGGTTCCTGTTGTTTCCGCGCCGCAGGCTCCAGAGGCGGCATCAGTGCTAATGGCAAAGGCGTTGGAGTGTGGAGCGCGTCTCAAATTTGTGTGTGCTCCTTGGTCTGGTGAAATCGCTCTGGCTGGGCATCATCAAAAGTGGAATGCCGCCCTTGCGGTGGCGGCGCTTCAAGCCGCACGCATAGCGTGTTCCGAGGAATGTGTCTCTAGCGCGCTTGCGGGCGTCAGTTGGCCTGCACGCTTTCAGTTTCTGAGTGACCGATTGGTGCTGGATGGGGCCCACAATCTCCATTCCGCGCGCGCGCTTGTGGAGACGTGGCGCGAGGTTTTTCAAGATGAACGAGCCACGGTGGTATTCGGAGCACTGCAGGACAAAGAATACGCGGGCATGTTGAAGGTGCTCGCTGAGATCGCTTCAGATTTTGTTTTTGTGCCGGTCCGAAATGAACGCTCGGCAACTGTAGAAAGCTTCTCCGGTTTTGACCTAGTGCCTTCTATGATTGCCGAGAATTTGCCCGCCGGTTTGGCCTTGGCGTTATCGGGTTCGCGTCCGGTTCTGGTGACGGGTTCGCTTTACCTTGCGGGCGAGGTTCTTGAGTTGGCGGAAAAATCCCCTTTTTAGTGGCTTGTGATCTGGCGCCGGTGTCCGTAAAATAATTACCCTCGCGCATTTTAACATCCTGCGCACCTTAGCACCCAATGAAGATTTATATCGACGGCGAATTTTACGAAAAGGAGAACGCAAAAATATCTGTTTTTGACCATGGCCTGCTTTACGGCGACGGCGTGTTTGAAGGGATTCGTTTTTACAACGGACGGGTCTTCCGACTCGAGGAGCACATTGATCGGCTTTATGACTCTTCTCATGCGATTTGCCTGAACGTCGGTCTTGATAAACAGACGCTCATCGAGGCGCTCCTGCAAACGATCCGCCTCAACGAACTCCGCGATGGCTATGTGCGTTTGGTGGTGACGCGTGGATGCGGCGATCTGGGGTTGAACCCCGCCCTCTGCCCAAGAGCAACCGTGTTCATCATTGCATCGAAGATCACTCTCTACTCTGAAGAAAAATACGAAAAAGGCCTCGAGGTTGTGACCTGTGCGACTCGCCGCATTCCTCACGGGGCGCTGAGCCCGATGGTGAAGTCCCTCAACTACCTCAACAACGTCATGGCCAAAATCGAAGCCCAGCACGCCGGCGCGGGCGAGGGTCTCATGCTCAATGAGCAAGGGTTCGTCTCCGAGTGCACGGGAGACAATATTTTCACGGTCAAAAAAGGCATCATTTACACCCCGCCGATTTCTTCGGGAGCTCTTTCGGGAGTGACCCGCAATGTGGTTTTTGAAATGGCCGCCGAGCTTGGGATCACCATCCTTGAGCCAAATATGACCCGCTACGATATTTTCACGGCCGACGAATGCTTCCTCACGGGGACGGCGGCCGAGATCATTCCTGCGGTGAAGCTGGATACGCGCGCGATCGGTTCTGGCACACCAGGCCCGCTTACACGCAAGCTCATCGCACGTTTCCGCGAGTTGACAGCATCGAGCGGCGAGCCGATTTATAAATAAGAATATGCAATGCGATGTCTGCCAGTCCAAGGAAGCCACAGTTTTCCTCACGCAAATTGTCGAAGGGAAAATGCAAAAGGTGAATTTGTGCGAGGCTTGCTCCAAAGAAAAAGGAGTCAACGACCCGACCGGATTTGCTTTGGCGGATCTTCTTCTGGGTATTGGTGCCTCGCAGGAAATTGAAAAATCGCCCGCTGCAGTCAAATGCGGGGTCTGCGGATTCACTCAAGCGGATTTCAAAAAAACCGGACGCCTTGGTTGCAGTCACTGCTACGAAGTCTTTGCCGAAGGCATCGAGCCGATGCTCAAAAACATGCACAAAGGAACCACGCACACAGGCAAAGCGCCCGTCGCCTATCGCGCGGCAAGGGTTCATGGAGAAAAAATCAAATCTCTTCAAGCCAACCTGAGCAAAGCGATTGAATCCGAAGAATTCGAACTCGCGGCCAACTTGCGCGACCAAATCAAACAAGTGGAGGCCGAGTTGCCCAAATGAAGTTCTCTCGCATTATCGCAAATAGCGGTGAGTGGCTCTCCGGCGACGGACCGAATCGCCAGATCGTTGTCAGCAGTCGCGTTCGCCTAGCTCGGAACCTGAGCAAAAAACCCTTTCCAGGATGGGCCAAAAAAGCGGAGCGCCTCGAGGTGGTGAAGCAGGTGAAAGATGCCGTCGAGCATTTGCCAGAGATGGCGGAATCCTACTCCGAGAATCTTGAGACCCTTTCTTCTTTGGAAAAGCAAGTGCTCGTCGAGCGGCATTTGATCAGTCGCGAGCACGCCGCTAAGGGTGTCGGTAGCGCCGTTGTGATGAATGCGCCGCAGTCCCTCAGCGTCATGATCAACGAGGAGGACCACCTTCGCATGCAAGCGATCTGCTGTGGGCTCCAGTTGGATAAAGTTTACGAAATGATCAACCGCGTGGATAGCGAGTTGGAAGACGTTTTGGATTTTGCCTTCGACGCCCGTCTCGGCTACCTCACCGCTTGCCCATCCAATGTGGGTACGGGAATGAGGGCATCAGCGATGCTTCACCTTCCGGGGTTGGTGATGAGTGACCAAATCAACAAAATCATCAATTCCGTCAATAAAATCGGCCTCGCTGTTCGCGGTTTGCATGGGGAGGGGACTGAAGCCATGGGCAACCTTTTTCAAGTTTCCAACCAAACGACCTTGGGTGAGGCTGAGGAGGAAATCATTGGAAGACTGAACCGCGTGATCGAGCAGATCATCGAGCATGAACAAAATGCCCGCGCTCTTCTGGCGCAGCGCAAACCGATCACACTTCACGATCAAGTCGGCCGAGCTTACGGATTACTCTCGCAAGCTTATTCGATGAGCTCCAAGGAAGCGCTCAATCTTCTTTCGATTATCAAGCTGGGCATTGATCTTTGCGTTTTTCCTGACGCGCATCGCTTTCCGATTGACGAGCTTTTCATAGAAACCCAACCGGCCCATCTCCAAAAAGGTGCGCAAACTCAAAAAATGTCTTCCGAAGAAAGGGACGCCTTGCGCGCAACGATAATCCGCGCCAAGTTGCTACAGGTTCCGCAGCCGGATATCGACAGACTTAAAATTCCAACCCCTGCCACCAACGAAAAAAAATGATGAACAACTTCACTCCACGGGCACAGCAAGTGCTCGCTCTGGCCCGCAAAGAAGCTGATAGGTTCAACCACAACTACGTGGGAACCGAGCATCTTCTTCTCGGCCTCATCAAACTCGGCCAAGGTGTGGCTGTTAATGTTCTCCAAAAGATGGGCCTCGACCTCGAGACCGTGCGCATGGAGGTCGAAAAGCAGGTCGGCTCCGGCCCAGAGACGAAGATGGTTGGGAATATTCCTTACACCCCTCGTGTGAAAAAAGTTCTCGCCCTTGCCGGGAAGGAAGCCAAAAGCCTTCAGCATTCCTACGTGGGGACCGAGCACGTTCTTTTAGGTCTTTTGCGCGAGGGCGAGGGAGTTGCAGCTAAGGTTCTTAAAACTCTCGAAGTCGACATTGAGCGGACCCGCAACGAGATACTCAGGGAGCTTGATCCCAATTTTGCACCAGAAGAAGAGGGCGACACAATGCCAGCGGAGGGAGCTCCATCGAGCCGCCGCGAGGGGAAAACGCCCGCACTCAAATCCTTCGGTCGCGACCTCACCGAGCAGGCCCGCAAAGGCGAACTGGATCCCGTCATCGGTCGTGCAGACGAGATCGAGCGCATCATTCAAATTCTCTGCCGCCGTACCAAAAACAACCCTGTCCTCATCGGTGAAGCTGGTGTTGGCAAAACAGCGATCGCAGAGGGCCTCGCTCAAGAAATCGTCTCCGGCAATGTCCCTGAGCTTCTCCATGACAAACGAGTCATCACGCTCGACCTTGCTCTGATGGTCGCGGGAACGAAGTATCGCGGACAATTTGAAGAGCGCATCAAGGCTGTGATGGACGAGATCCGTCGCAATAAAAACGTGATCCTTTTCATTGATGAGCTTCACACGATCGTGGGTGCCGGTTCCGCCGAGGGAGCCATGGACGCCTCAAATATCATCAAGCCTGCCCTCAGTCGCGGGGAGTTGCAGTGCATCGGAGCCACAACTCTCAACGAGTATCGTAAATACATCGAGAAGGATGCCGCTCTGGAACGCCGCTTCCAACAGGTGAAAGTTGAGGCACCGACTGTCGATCAA
>RFZT01000440.1 GCA_009920585.1 bacterium | reverse complement strand
TAGCGTTGGAGGTGCGTAGGCCTTTTATTTTGCGACAGATGCTTAAACCATTTTAAACTCAAAAAAATTATCTGTTACGAAGAATCTGGGAATAAATAGTTGGCTCAAGGGTTGCTTGATTGCGTTGGGAGTTATCCTTGCCTTCGGGAGTGGATACTTTTCGGCAAATCATTCGAAAATCCTGAGTTTTAGCCGGGAAGTTCCGCCTTCATCGCAAACATCAAAAAAGCATGCACCCGAGGAAAGTTTGTCTTGGCAAAATGCTGATGTTGAATCTTCAGGTAACACCACGGGATCAGTAGATGCTCTGGATCAATTGCTGGCATCTCTTGACACAAAAAAACGATGGGGGGCTTTGGCCTCTTATGGAAAAAAAACCGCTTCTACAAATCCTGCAAAAGCTTGGGCATTGTTGCCGCAAATAGGAGGACTAGCAGACCGGCAAGTTTTTGCGGAGAGCGTGATTTCTGAGTGGGCAAAAACCTCCCCACAAGCAGCGATTGCGGCAGCGCAAACCTTGACCGCGGGAGAACTCAAAGCCTCTGCCATGGCTGCCGCGATCGGACAATGGGCCCAGTCCTCTCCGAGGGAGGCTATGGATTTTGCGGCCAAAAATCTCACGGGCAGCTCTCGCCAAATGGCTGTCAGTGCCGCAGCTATCGAATGGGCTCGCTCCGATGCCCAAGCAGCCGCCGAGTGGGCGTTGTCCAACCAACAATCCACTTCGGGAATCCAAGCCATTGGTGAAATCATGGAATTCTGGGGAGAGACAAATCCGCAATTAGGAGCAGACTGGGCATCAAAGCTGCCCGCGAGTGTTTTTCAAAAGCAGGCTCTTCAAAGTATTCTTTCTAAGTGGACGGACCAGATTCCGGGAGAATCAGCCGAATGGCTCGTGAAGCATCCCTTGTTAGACGATCTGAAGCCGCTTGTTGCTGCTCAGTGGGCCAAATCAGATCCCGCAGCGGCAGCCGCTTGGGCTCTTTCACTTCCTGATTCGCAGATTCGCGAGATTGCGGCATTGGAAGTTACTGGCGCATGGTCTGCAGCGGACCCTCAAGAAGCCCTGGCGTGGATTGACAAAAACTCGGAAAGTCAACGGAACTCCCTCCAAATTCAAGCGCTTGAAACTTGGGCGGCCGACGATCCGGCGGCAGCGCTGGCATGGGCCAACAGCCAACCTGAATCGTCAAAGTTCAGCGAGGCCGTGATGAACCGCTGGGCAGAGACAAACACGAAGGGTTTCATATCATGGGCCGAAAAACTTCCTTCAGCTCAGAAAACAGACACCATCCGTTCGATTGAGGCCTTGAATCTGAGTGATACCGAACCGGAGACGGCCCTTCAAAGCGCAGCTTCAATTACAAACTCATCACTCCGCATCGAAAGCATCGAGCGCGTTCTCACCGCATGGAAACGCAACGACCAAGCAGGAGCGGAAAATTGGATTTCTAATAATCAACAGCTTCTCAAAGCCCGCTGAGCCAACTTCTCATTTTTCAATCGAGGGTTCGTCTGAATTTTTTTGCCCCTAATAGATAGATGGAGCCCTCTTCGGCTGGAAGGCAGCTCTTCTTTGCATCGATCGCCGCCTCCGACCGCGACAATGCGATCGCGCTGGTGGTGGATATTGCGCACTGCATAGCAAGAGCGGATTGCCGCTTGATTGCCGCTTGCCAACAGCGCTCTTAGCCGCTTTGCTGGCTGTCTTTCCATAGAAATCTGATCAAATTATGAATCTTGATACCACCTCGCTTGAAC
>RFZT01000439.1 GCA_009920585.1 bacterium | reverse complement strand
GCGGGCTTGGATTGATTCTTGAATCATCCGCCGGGCACTCACCAAGTTCCCGCGCAGAGCCAGAGAAGAAATCGTTTCAGCTAGACTCATTGAAGTGTCTTCGGGATTTTTGGGTTCGGTCAACTTCAGATCGATCGCATATCGCTCTTGAGCAGCAATCACAGCGGCTTGAAAATCTTTTTTCTCAATCAATTGTCGAACACGCAAAGGCCACGCGGCATCGTTCCACTTGGGATTGGCAGCTAGAAACGATTCCATCGCCTGTCGATCTCCAACATTATTCCAAGTCAGCAAAAATTTGCGCTGTTCCTCGTCATCCAGCATGGCGAGAAATTGAGCATCCTTCGACGCCTCTTCAATACTGCCCTTGGGAGCCACGGGCATCCATGTGAACCATGCCTTCGGTGACGTGCGAGCGTAGGTTCCCAAGACTGCCGCAAGACTCGGATTCTGGCGACTCTCCCCAATTATTCCGCGGAACATATCTGATGTGTTCCCGTGACCCCCGCCATTTTCAATCGCTAAATCTTTTTGAAGCGCCTCCCCCCATAACTTAGCTGCGCGAAGAGGATCCTTGCGAAGCCAGAGTTGGCTTTGAGCGAGCGGGATCTTGGCACTCACGGGATTCATTGCCCGTTCGATTGCAAACATGGCATCTACATCAACGGGATCGCCCCCAGTTTTAAGGATTCGCTGGCCCAGTTCGCGGTAGATTCCTCGTGTCATCAGCGAGCGCGATATTTCCGTGCGACCAAGTTTGACAGCCTCTGCTCCATTACCAACGGCAGACAGTTGCCTCATCTGATCTAAAACGATTCCCGAGCGATAAGGAGGGAAAGGAGGGAGAGAGAACCATTGGGCCCCGACTAAGAGCCAACCCATCGCAAAAATAGCTCCACCGCCAATACCAAAAACCCATCGCTGCAGGATCCTCTGGGCATCTCCTTCCGTCTGGGAAGGCGTGGGATATCCAAAAGCTAATCCCGCAAGCACGAGCACCCACCAACCCAACTCAACTCGATGGAGCGGAACATCAACTAATCCGTGCAAAATGGCAACCAGCGCACCGCAGATAATACCCCATCGCAATGACCACGTCTGACTCCGACGAAGTTTCCACATGTCCCTCAGCAGAACGCCAAGAAGAAGCATGGCACAGATCAAACATGGCAAACCGGATTCCGCTGCTATCATCATCCAATCGCTTTCGGGATGAACAGCTCCCGCTTCGCCAATGCTTTTTCTGGCATAAAAGGGATACACGAAGGCATAGGTCCCGAGCCCTGTTCCCGTGAGGGGATAATCCCAAATCATCCGCGCGGTATCCTGAAATATCTTCGTCCGCGTATCCTCTAATGCCGTCTCAATCACTCGGGGAGATTCAGCGTCGCTTTCCGCCGACTTGCTATCGATTCCAACCATTGCAAGAAGACGATCTTTTGACATCCCGTCCGCAGCAAAAAAATACACAAAAAGGGCGATCGCTATAGCCGCACAGGACACCAGCAAGGGAGTCGATCGATGGCTTCGCCCCAACGCCAACACCCAACTGTGGTTCCGCATGACCGACCCCCACGACGCGAACGTGCTCGAACTCACGTCGAAGGCGGAGCTCGCACCGAGCCCGCACAGTAGATTGTCGGCGATCAAATTGTACTTGGCCTGGCAGGGCTCGTCGCTCAGGAGGGCAGCCTCGAGGCACGGCAGGAGCTCGGGCATGAGCGCGCTGTACTGCCGCGCGTAGTCCTTGGTGGGAATGGGCGTCACGCG
>RFZT01000438.1 GCA_009920585.1 bacterium | reverse complement strand
CGAGAAAGGAATTTACCGTCATGTCTTCGAAGACGGAATTGAAGTGCGCGAGGCCCTCGATGTCCTCGACAGAAGCAGCTGTGTAGCGGCCTTGCGCCAATGCCAAAAGCGCATGGGCACCTAGACCGAGAGCGGAAGCTACTTTACGGAGGGCAACCTCATCCAATGTGCCGGCCTTGAGATTTTCGATCTCAGAAACTGTAGCTCCCGACTTGGCCGAGAGCGCCTCGTCGTTGAGGGAATGCCCGCGCTGGGACTTTCCAATGATGTCACTAAAGCTGTCTTCCAATGGTATGCTGATCGGCATGTATGCGTTTTTTCTGATTTCTGGTTAAAGCAGAAGCCTCAAATGGCTCCAAGCAAATGTTGCTCTGCGTTCGACCTTACACTAAGTGGCAGAGCCCCGTCAGTTATAAAATATTGATTTTTAGCTGCGATCATATGACAGGTATGGTTATGAACACTTCAGATCTTGTAACTATTGATCCCGAAGTTCTTGGAGGAACTCCTGTTTTTAAGGGGACAAGGGTTCCTATTAAGTCTCTTTTTGAATATCTTGAGCGGGATTATTCTTTGGCAGAGTTCCTAGAATGCTTTCCATCCGTCACCAAAGCGATGGCCTGCGATGTTCTGGAGCGCTCAGAAGCCGCCTTTTTGGTCGCGTGAGGATTTTGCTCGATGAGTGTTCCTTGGCCAAATTACTTGAAGGTCATATTTGTTCGAATCCTTACAAACAATGGTGGAGCAGCCTTAAAAACGGCGAGTTGTTAAGACTGGCTGAGGCCGAGTTTGATATTTTTGTCACTTCGGATCAAAATTTGCGATACCAGCAAAATCTCTCGGGTCGCAGTATTGCCATTTTGGAGCTTTCAACCCGAATCCAGCGGAATTAACCACAGAGGACACAGAGATCACAGAGGGTGAATGAATTAGAGCGAATCCAATTGGATCGTTTTGTGGGGTTCGCCGCTTTCGGAAACCGATCTTGTTAATCCTGTAAATCCTGTCCACCTGTCTAAAAATCTGTTTTCGGGTTCAACAAACGACTGGCATGCAATTTATGCGGATGTGGAAAATATAAAAGCCGCTGTTAATGGGATAAAGTCAGGAGATTTTATTCATTACTCGGTAGATGACACATAGCCGTCATGTCGGCGAGGGGATCGCTCGCGTGCGGTTGGCAAACGGCTCGTGTCGATTCCTAACCTACCACGCGGTGGGTATGGCTGTAGAATGTGGCTCTGTTGTTGCGGCAAAAGCCTGCGGAAGATTGTCCTTGTTCTTCCAAACGACATGGAGCATGTCACGGAAGTGCTTCGGTTTGGTCAGTCTGATGCCGAACGGCAAGCAACTCTTGAGTTTCTGACGGAAATTTCGGCGAACGGCGTGGGTTGTTTTCATCACATAAAAGCAGCTACCAGAAATACTCTGTCTTCTTTGATCAGATCAAAGGACTTTCGGATGACAAAAATCAGAACTCATCGTAGGCGATGTGTGCGGGAGGCACGCCCAGGTCGGCGAGCATTTTTGTGCAGGCCTTGATCATCATCGGAGGGCCGCAGAGGTAGAACTCGACACCACCAATATTCTCGTGGTTTTCGAGAGCTTTTGCCAGAACGACCTCGTGAATGAAGCCCGTGTCGCCCGTCCACTTATCCTCATCGAGCGGCGCTGAAAGCGCGGTGTGGAAGCTGAAGTTTTGGTGCTTCGTGGTGAGTTGTTCAAAGAGATCAGTGTAGAACAATTCCTGCCGTGAACGGGCGCCATACCAG
>RFZT01000437.1 GCA_009920585.1 bacterium | reverse complement strand
AATTGGCTCCCGTTTCGAGAACCTCACCGGCATCGAACTCGTGCTCAAATGCGGGAAACCACGTGTCACCCGCGACGTCGATCGACACGCGGGTGAGAAGGATTTCCGAGCACCTCGGGAGAAGCGCGGCATACAACTCCGCGCCCCCGATCACATAAAGTTGGCGACCATCGGTCGGTTCCTCAATCTCTGAAAGGGATCGAAAAACACGAACGCCATCCAGTGTCGCGGTGCGAGAGAGCACGAGATTTTCCCGTCCGGGAAGCGGCTTACCAAGCGACTCGTAGGTTTTTCGTCCCATCACGATGGCATGCCCGAGCGTCGTGCGTTTGAAAAACCGGAGATCTTCGGAAATATGCCAAGGGATCGTCCCGGCGGAACCGATGACGCGTTGCGGAGACATGGCGGCGATGGCGATCATGCTGAATGAGGATTATTGACCACAGAGAGCACAGAGGGGTTGAATAAAAAGAGGTTTATACCAAAAGCCGCTTGCTTTTGGATTTTTGAAAAGGGGCACAGGCGTCCCGCCTGTGTGCGTTGGCGTGCTCCTCGGTTCCAGTGGGCAGGGTGCGAACAAGTAGACCAGTTCCCACACGGCCGAGACGGCCGTACCCCCTTCTTTTCCGCTGCAAAGTCCAATTTCAAAGGGCCAATGGTATTAGAGGTTTGGAGAGGTAGATCCTTTTTTATTCGGCGCGCGTTTGCCATAGGATTTTCATAAAAATACAGCTTCACCCTTTTTCCTCCTCTGTGCCCTCTGTGTCCTCGGTGGTCAATCCCTTCGGGGTTAAACAGAAATGGGAGCTTTGATCGCGGGATGCGGGTCGTAGCCTTCGAGGGTGAAGTCTTCAAAAACGAAATCCTCCAAGCGGCGGCGTTCGGGATTGAGCCGCATCGTTGGTAGCGGGCGGGCCTCACGGGTGAGTTGCAGGCGGGCCTGCTCGAGGTGGTTCGCATAGAGGTGAAGATCCCCAAATGTATGCACAAATGTGCCTGGCTTGAGATCACATACCTGCGCGACCATGAGCGTCAGGAGCGCGTAGGAGGCAATGTTGAATGGCACGCCAAGGAACAAATCCGCGCTCCGCTGGTAAAGCTGACAACTCAACTCCCCATCCTGCACATAAAATTGGAATAGCGCATGGCATGGAGCGAGTGCCATGAGATGGAGCTCGCCAGGATTCCAAGCGGATACCACCAAGCGGCGGCTATCGGGATTTTTTTTGATGTCCTCGACCACGCGGGCGATCTGGTCGATGGAAATCCCATCCGGTCCGCGCCAGTCGCGCCACTGCGCTCCATAGACGCGACCGAGGTCGCCTTGCTCATTGGCCCATTCATCCCAGATCGTGACCTTGTTTTCCTTGAGATAGGCGGTGTTCGTATCGCCCTTGAGGAACCAAAGAAGCTCGTGAATGATTGAGCGGAGGTGGAGTTTTTTAGTCGTGAGGATGGGAAAACCCTCATTCAAATCAAACCGCTCCTGAGCACCAAATATCGAATAGGTGCCGGTGCCCGTGCGGTCACTTTTGAAGCGACCCTTGTCCAAAACAAGGCGAAGAAGGCGGTGATATTGTTCCATGAGACGAATGGGGATTTTTGGACAGGATGACAGGATTAGCAAGATTAACAGGAGCAAGTTCCGGCATGAGGAAGATGGGCTTTTTAGGTGCCGAGATAGGCTTCGCTAATACCAAAAGCAGCTTGCTTTTGGATTTTAGGAGAGGGGCACAGTGCGTCCCGCCTGTGTGCGTTGGCGTGCTCCTTGGT
>RFZT01000436.1 GCA_009920585.1 bacterium | reverse complement strand
TGACCAGCTTCGTATAGGCGACGTAGTGTAGCTTCAACGCCAAAGTGTCCAACACTAGTGTTGTGATACTTTGAAATGATAGCATGTTGTGCCTTTGGAGTGTTAGCCACGATGTTGACATGAGCCAGGATTTCAGCGACTTCGAGGTCCACTGAACGTGGGATAAGTCGAGAAAAAGCGTCAGCAACAATATTTTCTTCACCGGCGACGTGCTCGATGTCGAAGTCGTACTCTTGAATCATGAGTTTCCATCGCATTATCTTTGCTGAATTGCCAAAGTTAGTGTATGTGAGATTCTTATGATCCGTACGGAGAACGAAGTGAACATCCCGAAGGAGGTGTTCTAACTTCTGTAAAGCATAGAATATGCCAAAAGCTTCCTTTTCAGGGACACTCCAGTTGAGTTGGGCCCCTGCAAGATTCTTGCTGATGAAAGCGATAGGGTACTGGGTACTCGAGTCGTCTTTTTGGTAGAGATATGCGCCGATGCCGTAGTCGCTGGCGTCCGTTTCAAGAAAGATATCTCGATCCGGTGCAGGGAAAAATAGCTGTTGGCAGCCATCGATTGCGTCTTGGAGAGCGCGAAAGGATTTGACTTCATCGTTAGACAAGTTTAATTTACGACTAGCCTCTTTCTTGGTATAACCACTTAGAAGCTTATGTAAGGGACGAGCCAGTGTAGCAAAGTTTCGAACATGACTGTGAAAGTACTCAGCCATTCCGACAAACTGTTTTAACTGGCCAGCAGTAGTAGGAACTGCGAAATCGAGGGCTTTTTGTTTTGCCTCTTGCGAGAAGCTGATGCCCTCGCTGTTGATGATGTGGCCAACGTATTCGATGGATGACATGAGAAATTTGCACTTCTTCGGGCTTACTGTAATATTATGTTTTTTAAAACGTTCCAGCACAGCCTCAATGTTTGCTAAGTATTCCTCGTATGTATCTGCATAGATGATGATATCATCAATATACAGCTCACATATATGGTGTAGCAAGCCACCTAAGACATTTGTCTCGAGTTGTTGTTGAAACCATGAAGGGGCGCCTTTAAGACCCATAGCCACCCGCTGCCACTCAAATGTGCCCATCCACGTGGTAAAGGTGGTATAACGACGCGAGTTTTCGTGAAGGGGTGCTTGGTAAAAGCCCATAGTGAGATCCATGACACAAAAGAATTTCGGCTTGCGCAATCCTATTCGTTGCAACATTTGAGGAATGTTAGGTATTGGCCAGCCCATGCTTTCGGTATGTTGGTTAAGTTCGCGATAGTCGATACAGAAACGCCAAGAGCCATCGGGCTTCTTAGCAAGGACGACTTGGCTTTTCTCGGCACCTTGCGAAGGGCGAATAAGTCCAATGTCCAGCATTTTGTTGACTTGCGAGGCAATTTCGGCTCTTTTCAGCTCTGACATGAAACGGGCAGGAGCGCGGTTGCGCGGGACCTTCCACTTTGAGTCATCAACCTTTAGGATCATAGGATCGATCTTTGCAGGCTGGCTGTTGAGAGTAGCCTGGAGCTGACTGTCGTACTTCGCGAGCAAGTCGAGGACTCCTTGGCGTTGCGCTTCGTCCGCATTGGGATCGAATTGAAAGGGTTTGTCTTCCGTTGGTGTAGGTGATTGCTCCCAAGGGATATTATCGTTGGAGTAGTCAATCGTGTCGTCATCGGCAATGGGATCAAGGAGTTCATCCTTGCTAACCCGCTCGCCATGCATAAGGAAGAGGTACTGTTCAATGGAGTATTTCGCATCGCGAATAAATTCCGTATTGAGAAACTCTCGATCGACTTGTCGTAGGAG
>RFZT01000435.1 GCA_009920585.1 bacterium | reverse complement strand
GCTTGGGCATCTTTCTGCTCATGACGGAATCCTTCAGCGTCAAATCCAATAAAGTCGTACTCGCCCACGGAGCGATTTTCGGTCTTTTCAGTGTTTTTATTCTCAGCTTCTTTATTGAGGCTAACCCCGCGCAGATGCAGTCCTCTGGATTTTATGTGGTGGATGGGCTTTCGATGTTCTTCAAACGATTTGCTCTTCTTTCAACGATCATTACCCTGATCCTTGCTATTGATTACCTGCCAATTGTTCAGAGGCTTGTTCCGAGTGAGAAGCCAGGTGCAGGAACTGGGGAGTTTTTTGTTCTCCCAGTTTTCACCTGTGCTGGGCTCATGTGGATGGCTTCGGCAGCCGATTTTATTGTGATTTTCTGTGCGCTCGAGTTGGTGACGATTTCGCTCTACATCCAAGTGGCCTACATGCGCCGCAGTCTGGCCAGCTTGGAAGCAGGGACAAAATTTCTGATCCTCGGCGCGCTTTCGACCGGCTTTTTTGTGTATGGCATCACTTGGATCTTTGGAATGACTGGTCAAACCGGTCTTGCTGAGATTCAGCGCAATCTGGCGATCAATACCGAAGCAAACCAGATGGCTATCCTGTTCGGATTGGGAATGGTGCTAGTTGCACTCGGTTTCAAAATTGCGGCAGCGCCGTTTCAGTTTTGGGTTCCTGATGTTTATCAAGGCGCGCCAACACCGATCACCGCCTATCTCGCCGTGGCTTCGAAAGCGGCTGGATTTTTAATCCTGATCCGTGTGCTGGAGCCATTCTTCACGGTGATGGCATTTCAACCTAAATTGATTCTCGTTCTGGCCCTCCTTTCAGGAATGACGCTCATCTACGGAAACTTAGCCGCCATCCCTCAAACCAATTTCAAACGTCTCCTTGGTTATTCCAGTATTGCTCATGCCGGTTACCTTTTAGCTGGCTTAGCCGCAGTGGGTGACCCCTTTGCCGGACGGGCCGTTGTTTTCTACCTTTGCGGATATTTTTTAATGACGTTCCTTGCGTTCCTTGTGCTGATCCCTGTAACCAAGAGCACCGGGGGAGATGACATTTCCCATTTCAACGGACTCGCCCGCCGCTCGCCCGCACTCGCTCTGGCGATGTTGATTGCAGCGGCTTCATTGGCCGGCGTTCCATTCACGGTCGGTTTCTTTGGTAAATTCTTTATCTTTGAATCGATCATCAATCAGCATTTTTATGGTCTGGCCCTTATCGGGATCGTGACTGTGGCGAGCGGCTTTTACTACTACTTCAAAGTCATTCGAGCGATGTATTGGATGCCTCCCGCCGAAGATGCCGCGCCAATAAAAATCAGCTTCCTGTCTAAATTGGCGATGCTTGTTTGCGCTGTTTTGATCGTTGTTCTAGGTTGCTACCCCCAATTGTTGATTAGGATCCTTCCTTAACCCGTTCTCTGTATGAACGAATTTTGGAATCAGTGGCAACCGCGTGAGCGAGCGACACTGTGTTTTATTTTTCAAGGTTTGGAAGTGTTGCTTATTCGCAAGAAGCGCGGTCTGGGAGCAGGCAAAATAAACGCTCCAGGTGGACGGATTGAGCAAGGCGAATCTCCCGCTGATTGCGCCATTCGTGAGACGACGGAAGAAGTGGGACTGACCCCCGTCAGCGTAAGCGAGCGAGGTCAGTTGCACTTCCAGTTTGCGGACGGATATAGCCTGCACTGCACCGTCTTTACCGCTACGGAATACTCGGGTGATTTAGTGGAAACCGACGAAGCCTTGCCGATCTGGACGCCACGCGATCTGATCCCGTACCATGAAATGTGGGCTGATGATA
>RFZT01000434.1 GCA_009920585.1 bacterium | reverse complement strand
AAAACGTATCCCAGAAAGTATCGGCTACATCGATCCTGTGGGATGGTATGAACTTCAGCCACCTACTCTTTCGAGTGATCTGATCAAACGCGCCAAGGCGCTCAAGGTCGTCCGCGATGGCTGGGCTGGATTTTACTTCCACTGGTATTTGGATCCCACAGAGCTGGGCAAGACCATCACTGGACTCAAGGGGCTCGGATACCAATTCGTCCCGCTGAACGGAAACCTGAAATAGAGTTAAATTAGGAAAAACGATTCCCAAATGCGCTCACATCTAGCGTGATTGGGAGTCAGGGTTCAGGCGTCTCTGGCTCTCTAGCAAAGGATCTGCGGACATTGGGGGCGATGACCCCATGGCAACGATGGGGACCCTCGCCGAACTTCATGGCAACAATGAAACCCATGAGGCAAACACAAACAAACGCAAAAACCTATGAAGAATACAAACAAACAAACACAAACGCGATTCGGGTCCATATCGCTACTCATCCAGTGCGGATGCGTGATTGGGTTGGTGACGGCGAGCATGCTGGTCTTTTTTTCCGCCACGGCACAAAGCCAGACGGTTCCAGTCGTGCCATCCGTACTGATCGTTTATGACAACGACGGTCAGTATGGGTGGCTCGGTTCCGTTTACGCGGTCAAGCTACAGAATCTACTTGGTCACTTTGAAGCCAAAGTTGCACTGAAGCCTCTAGCGAATTACGTTACGGGAGACATCGCAAAATACGATGCGACGTTCTATTTGGGGTCTGTCTGGAATCAGACCCCGCTCCCAGCAATCTTTCAGGCTGATCTGAATGCGACGACCAAGACATTCGTTTGGATGGGCGTGAATCTGTGGCGGTACGCATGGGATTTATCGACCTACGCAACGAAACCGGCTTTCAGCACGAAATATGGTTTCAAGCTTCTCAGTTATTCCGGAGAAACGCATCCCAAGGTGGTTTACAAGGGCACGGAATTGCTGAAAGAGCCGTTTGATCTGGGCTTATCCCGCATCGAGGTCGTTGATGCAGTCAAGGCCAAGGTGCTTGCGACTTGCGTTGATAAAACGGGTAAGGCCTGGCCCTACATCGTTCAAAGTTCCAACTTCTGGCTCGTCGGCGATATGCCAATGATCTCGACGACGTTCGAAAATCGTTCACTGGTATTTCAAGATCTGCTCCACGACATGCTTAGGGTCCAGCATGCAGAGCAGCATCGTGCTTACTATCGTGTTGAAGATGTAGGTCCAAAGGCGAATTTAACAACGCTCGCGAATCTCAGGCAGACCCTCAAAGCGGCAGCTGTGCCTTTCACTATTAGCATGATTCCCAAACATCGAGATTGGTCTGGTGTATACAACAATGGTACCGCTGAAACCATCACCGTCACGGTTAACTCGAGCTTTACAGTGGAGATGAAGCTCTGGGTTCAGGCTGGTGGTCAGGTGCTCCAGCATGGAACGACTCACCAAATCGATGGACTCCTGAACCCCTACAACGGAGTGAGTGCGGCCGATTATGAGTTTTACCGCGTTACCTCAGATAGCTCAGGTCGGTTGACCCTTGTGGGTCCCTTGACCGGCGACTCAACGACTTGGGCCCAAAATAGAGTTGTGACTGGCCAGAATATTCTAAAAAATGCGGGATTTACTCCCGTCGGCTGGCTGACTCCGCACTATTTGGCCTCGACTACGGACTACAAAGTCTTCGCTGGCCTGTATCCGTTTGCTTGCGATCGAGCCATCTTCTTTTTCCCGAATGCTCAAGGAGTGACGCAAGCCACGGAGCTCAACGCTCCCTATATCTATCGAGATACATATGGGCTAAAACGTATC
>RFZT01000433.1 GCA_009920585.1 bacterium | reverse complement strand
CTCTGTGTCCTTTGATTCACTTCGTTCACTCCTTCGGAGTTGCCTTCCGGCAATCTATCTCCCTTTGGTCGATTGTGGTTAATTCTGCTGAGTCCGGGTTACAGGCGCTCTCACCTACGCATTCATTCGATCGCGCACTCGCCCAAAAATCTCCGCATCATACTTGTTGCGAAAAAGCCCCGACCAACGGCATCATTCACCTATTGTGAATCAAAAACTGACCATCGCTGGCCGCGAGTTTTCATCCCGACTCCTTCTTGGAACCGGCAAATTCTCATCGAATGAGACCATGCGGGACGCGCTTGATGCCAGTGGCGCAGAAATCGTCACTGTCGCCCTTCGCCGCGCTGATCTAAGCGGAAAAAACGACCCCTACGCGAACATCCTCGAATTCATTGATCCGAAAAAATACCTGCTTCTTCCGAATACCAGCGGAGCTATGAATGCGGAGGAGGCCGTTCGCCTAGCCCGCCTCGCCGCCGCAGCGGGACTTCCCATGTGGGTGAAACTCGAAATCCACCCAGACCCCCACTACCTCCTGCCCGATCCGATCGAAACGCTCGCAGCGGCCACGCAGTTGGTAAAAGAGGGCTTCGTTGTTCTTCCTTACATCAATGCCGATCCCGTCCTAGCCCGACGTTTGCAAGATGTGGGCACGGCAACCGTGATGCCGCTCGGTTCGCCCATCGGCAGCAATCGCGGGCTGGATACCCGATCCCAGATCGAAATCATCATTAAGCAAGCCTCTGTTCCCGTTATCGTGGACGCCGGCATCGGCGCTCCTAGTCATGCAGCGGAAGCACTTGAAATGGGAGCCGACGCCGTTCTGGTGAATACCGCCATCGCTGCCGCGACCTTTCCAAGCCGCATGGCCAATGCCTTCCGCATCACAGTGGAAGCGGCTCGCGAGGCCTTTGAGGCAGGGCTTCCGATGCGACTCGATCAAGCGTCTCCCACAAGTCCGCTGGCGGCTTTCCTGAGAAATTCCTGATCTGCAATGTCCACCGAAACGCTGACCCCCATGATGCAGCAATATCACGCCCTCCGGCGTGAATTGCCGCCAGGCACGCTTCTCCTTTTCCGCCTCGGGGATTTCTATGAGATGTTTGGCGAAGATGCGATCGAGGCCTCTCGCCTCCTCAATCTGTCGCTCACGAAGCGCGGTCCAACTCCGATGTGCGGCATGCCCTACCACGCCGCCCGAGGTTATATCGAAAAGCTTGTTGCCGCTGGTTGGCGTGCGGCGATCTGTGATCAGGTCGGCGAGGTCCAAGCCGGCAAACTCGTGCGCCGAGAGATTTCCCAGATCCTCAGTCCGGGAACACTAGATGACTTCGGACTCGACGATCGAAAACCAAATTACCTCGCTGCTCTTTGCTCGCGCGGGGATGCCTTCGGCATGGCTTTTTGCGATCTCAGCACTGGCGAATTCCGCCTCACGGAACTTGCAACCCTTCCCGCCCTACTAGACGAACTCGCCCGCGTTTCCCCATCAGAAATCCTCGTCCCGGACCATCAGACCGACCAATTCGCAACCATCAACCCGCGATCGGTTCTCGATGGTTACGTTTTTGAGTCTGAGCCAGCCACGGATATTCTTCGCACCCATTTCAAAGTTCACTCGCTCGATGGATTCGGTTGCGCCGATCTTCTTGCTGGCACCTCTGCCGCTGGTGCCCTCCTTCACTACATCACCCGCCAGATGCGGCGTCAGGCGGGCCACCTCAACCGCCTGCAACCCTACCGCTGCAGTCAATTCCTGATTCTCGACGCTGCTTCGCAAAGCCACCTAGAGCTCGTCAACTCGCGCGCCGGCCGCAGTATG
>RFZT01000432.1 GCA_009920585.1 bacterium | reverse complement strand
GAGGAAGGTGTTCTTGATGACGACGCCCGCGCGGCCTCCGGCCTTGAGGATTTTGATGAAGTGCTGGAGGAAGAGGAACGCGGTCTCGCCGGTGCGGATGGGGAAGTTTTGCTGCACTTCCTTGCGCTCTTTGCCGCCGAAGGGCGGGTTGGCGACGATGATGTCGAAGCGATCCTTTTCCTGCACGTCGGCGAGGTTCTCGGCGAGGGTGTTCGTGTGAATGATATTGGGCGCCTCGATGCCGTGCAGGATCATATTCATGATCGCGATCACGTAGGCGAGGGACTTCTTTTCCTTCCCGTAGAAAGTGCGCTCTTGCAGGGTGCGGTCCTGGGCGGTGGTGCGCTGGGGGTTCTGGGCGCGGAGGAAATCGAAGGATTCGCAAAGGAAGCCGGCCGAACCGACGGCGGGATCGCAGATCGTCTCCCCGAGCTTCGGCGCAGTGACAGCAACGATGGCGCGAATGAGCGGGCGTGGAGTGTAATACTCGCCGCCGTTACGTCCCGCGTTGCCCATGTTTTTGATCTTGGCCTCGTAGAGATGCGAGAGTTCGTGCTTTTGGGTCTGGGAGGCAAAGCGAAGTTCGTCGATGTGGTCGATGATCTCGCGGAGGTTGTAGCCGCTCTGGATGCGGTTCTTTATCTCGCCGAAGATTTCGCCGATTTTGTATTCGATGGTATTCGGCTTGTCGCTCGCCTTGGCCTTGAAGCCGTGGAGATAGGGAAAGAGCTTCTGGTTGACGAAGTCGAGAAGGTCATCGCCGCCGGGCGCGGTGTTGTGGTCAATCTTGCCGTCTTTGCCTTTCGGCGCAGCCCACGATTCCCAGCGGTAGGGCTTGTCGAGGATGTGGGCATAGCTCTTGCCCTCCAGCGCGGCCTCGGTGGCCTTGTCGTTCTCAAGAGCATCGAGATATTTTAAAAACAGGAGCCAAGACGTCTGCTCCGTGTAGTCGAGCTCGCTGGTGCAGCCAGCGTCTTTCCAGAGAACGTCGTCGATGTTTTTGAAGGCTTGCTCGAACATAGTGCACAGATAATGCGCAGAAGGGGCGAGCAATGGCAGAAGATAATTCGGTCTTTCATGCTCACGTCTCTCTGTCACAGAACGTATACGAGTGATGGTTAATCTGATGTCATTGGGGGCTCACGATGTTTCCTTGCAGGAAGCTGAGAAATCGCGAAAATCAGGGGAAATGGATAAACAATTTCCGACACGTCCAAGCGTAGATCCGAGCTCATCGAGAGCCTATGCAATCGTGGCGAGTGAGTTTAATCGGGATCTTGTTCAATCCTTGGCGGATCATGCTACAGCGGAGCTTATTTCCTTGGAACCAGATGCTGTCGTGGATGTTTTTTGGGTGCCTGGCTCGTTTGAGATTCCTTTATTTGTCCAAGCGGCAGCAAAATCGCGACGCTATGATGCTCTGCTCGCCCTAGGTTTGATCCTGCAGGGTGAAACCGCGCATGCTTCCCTGATTGCGGATGCGGTCACAAAGTCTCTTTTAAATATTTCCCTCGAATTCGAACTCCCCGTGATTCATGAGGTTTTACTCGTGAGTAACATGGAACAAGCTCAGGCCCGTTGCATGGGAACCGAGCACAACCGGGGAGTGGAAGCCGCAAAAGCAGCGGTATCCGCCACACGCAATCTGTTAGTTTTTAATAAATAATATGGGTCTTCGACGCGACGCCCGCGAAGCAGCGGCACAATATCTTTACCAACGTGAAATGCAGGGGGACGAAAGCGATACCGCATTAACCGAGTTCTACGACATGCGGGGACTGAGTCCGAGCGGTCGCCGCTTTTGCGACGCGCTCCTGCAAGGCTGGATGC
>RFZT01000431.1 GCA_009920585.1 bacterium | reverse complement strand
TTCAGCCATGGCGACAAGTAAGGAAGGGGGAGTTTTTCCAATGGAACGAGGCTCGAGAGGCCGCCGGTTTTCATGGCGATCTTCCAAATACTCGGACTGCTTGCGAGAATTCCAAATCCGGCCATCGGAGGCGTGCCGGGGGAAGGTAGATGCTCCTCGTGCGCCTTGTTGCGAAGTCGCAGTAGAAGGTCGGGAATCGGGATATCGACAGGGCAGACTTCGTTGCAGGCCCCGCAGAGACTGGAGGCCTTAGGTAAATCCGCGAGTTGCTTGAAGTTTTTTCCAGCGAGTAGAGGCGAAAGAACAGCGCCGATCGGGCCTGGATAAACGCTACGATAGGCGTGACCGCTCGCTTGGCGATAGATCGGGCAAACGTTCAGGCAAGCGCCACAGCGGATGCAGCGCAGGATCTCGCGGCAGTTCGAAGCCAAGATTTCCGAGCGTTGGTTATCAACGAAAATGACATGCATTTCCTCGGGGCCGGATGGTCGGTCTTTGCGTGCAGGTCCATTGATGAACTCGGTGTAAACAGTGAGTTGTTGGCCTGTGGCGGAACGGCCTAGCAGGTTTAAAAGCACGGTGAGTTCGGAGTCGGAGGGGATCACCTTTTCAATACCCACAAGGGCAATGTGAATGCGCGGGGCGGCAAGACAAAAGCGCGAGTTGCCTTCGTTGGTGACAAGCACCAGGCGGCCGGTATCCGCAACGACAAAATTCGCCCCGGTGATGCCGGCATCAGCTCCCAGATACTTGCCTCGCATGAAGTCGCGGGCGCGGCGGGTGATCGTTTGGGGATCGTCATTGTAGTCACCGAGGCCTTCCCTTTCGAAGCTTCGGGCAATGTCGCGGCGGTTCTTATGAATGATCGGCTTGACGATGTGGCTGGGGTGGTCGCCGTCGATCTGGATGATGTATTCGCCGAGATCGGTTTCAACGGATTCGATGCCTTGCGTGGCAAGGTGGTCGTTGAGATGGATCTCCTCCGAGATCATGCTCTTGGATTTGACGATCTTTTTTGCGCCGGCTTTTTTTAAAATGTCCGAAACGGCGCGGCAGGCGTCATCGGCAGTCACGGCATAGTGAACATGGGCGCCGTTGCGATTCAGGCTGGCTTCCGCCTGTTCGAGGTAGATATCCAGATTCTCAATGGAATGCTGGCGGATCGCGCCGGCAAGACGTCGTAGCGAATCGGCATCAGTGAAATCCTTGGCAAGGGATCCGTAGCGTTTTTCTGTTCCCGCCGCGCTATTGTCATGAACGGCTTGTTGAACCGGGCGGTCCAGTCGGCGGGCGTAGCTATCAACTTTTTGTTCAGGCATGGTTTTGTAGGGCGGCTTGAAGGATTTGAACGAAGTGAAGGGTCTTTATGGGTTTGCCTTCGCGCTCGGCGAGACCACCTAGATGCATCATGCAACTCATGTCCCCGGAGACCACGAAATCGGGATCCACAGCGGTGATGTGCTCCAGCTTGAGACAACCCATCGAGGAGGAAACGTGAGGGAAGCTCACGGAAAAAGTGCCGCCGAATCCGCAGCATTGCTCGGCTTCACCGAAGGGGATGACTTCGATGCCTTCGATGGATTCCAGAAGTTGCATGGCAGCCGCTCCGCTCGGTGTGCCGCGCGTGTGGCAGGCGCGGTGAAAAGCGATGCGAGCTTGGAATCGGCCGGGCCATTTTTGGATGCCTAGACCGTTCACGAGATAGTCGGCGATCTCCCAGGTGCGACCGGCCAGATCGTTGATCGTGCCGAGGTCGGATTCCTTCTCGAATTCGAGTGGGGCGCCATGGAAAAGCATCGCGGCACAGGAGCCAGATGGAACAATGACGGG